>CAYTWV010000063.1:0-5112 GCA_964442235.1 uncultured Myxococcales bacterium
AGTGGGCGCGCCGATTGATGCCATGCGGGTAGGCGAAGCCTATGGGTGACTAATCAGTGCCACGACCGTCAGGGAGTGGGCGCGCCGATTGATGCCATGCGGGTAGGCGAAGCCTATGGGTGACTAGTACGAATCGACCCCGGTTGCCGCCGAGTTTTTGAGGTGACCTGATGTGTCAGTGCCACGACCGTAAGGGAGTGGGCGCGCCGATTGATGCCATGCGGGTAGGCGAAGCCTATGGGGGACTAAACAGGTCCGCTCTGGGCTGCGATCATCCCGTCCGGCTGCGCACCGGCCGGCCCTCGATGTACCCTCGATACCCAAGCGGCTGCAGTTGGAATCGGGGACCTTCTTCATCGGCCCAAGCAAGCCCGAACGTTTCGGGCTGGTAGCTGTTCATAACGTCCCAAAGAGATTCAATTGCCTTCTCAAAGTCCTTGTCTTCGAAGGGAGGACCCTGAAATACCAGCATCTTGCATGCGGGTAGGTCCACCACCTCGAAACCCTCGGGCACCGGACCTGCGTAATCCGTTGCGACCTCAACACCCTGCACATAGGTCGAGGTGCCAGCTTCCCTGAAGCGTTCCGGAAGCCAGAGCCCCATGGGTTCATGAAGCGTCTCCTTGAGCGCTGCCAGTTGCTCCCACACCTGGCACCCCACTTCTTCGCAGTATTCGAAATAGTGGGTGGCCTGCTTGGCCCGTTTTACGATCAGCTTGCGGGCCGGGCGTTCCAGCACCTGGACAAAAACAGGAACCGTTTTGATTGTCTCACTCATCCTAATGTCTCCGCTCTGCCTACGTTGGTACCAGTCTCGCAGCCTTGGAGGCAGAAACAGGCTAACGGCTGGCTTGGTCTTGCGGAAGCGGTTGGGCGGTACGCCAAACTCTTTGACAAAAGCCCTGGTGAACCCCTCGTGGGAGTCGAACACGAAGTCCAGAGCCACATCCAGCACCCTGCTGTCCGACTCACCCAGCCGGGTGGCTGCCGCCGAGAGCCTGCGCGACCGGACGTACTCGAAGGGAGACTTACCGGTCAGTTCCTTAAAAACTCGCCCGGCGTGCCATTGAGAGTAGTGCGCTGCCTTGGCCAAAGCTGCCATCGTGATGGGATTCTCGAGATTCTGCTCGATGAAATCCTGCATCCGCTGACCTGCTTTGACCTTCTCCCACTGCGTAAGCACGTCCACCTCCAACTTCACTTCCGCAGTCAAGCGTACGCCCGTACCATGTTCCTTTCTTGACTCTGCGTGCGAATCTTAAGGCCTCCGTCCCTGCCTCTGGCCTCCCTGCCTCTGGCCCCGTCCCTACTTTGGGGGCAACGTCTCGACAAACTTGCGGGCCAGGTCCAACCACGTAGCCAGGTCTTCATCGGCTTCAATACCCTCGGGATCGACGTTCACGAATCCCTTCATCGGTCGGCGAGTGAAGTCCATCTCTCGGGCGTGCGGTCGGCTCAGCGCCTCGGCGTACTGTTCGGGACCCACCCTGGCCATGAGTACGTCTCCGATGATCCCGGACAACATATGCCCGTTATACATGAAACATATTCCTCCGAACATTTTCTTCTCAGATAGCGCCTTTGTTTCACCAAAGTGCTCTCTGATTCTAGTGGCCAGACCATCATCATATGCCATTTTAGCCTCTCTGCAGCAGGTCGACGTAGGCTCCCTGCACCAGTTGTGAGGGATGAACTCCCAGTTGCTCCATCAGACAATGGGCCTCATCCACTCCAGCTTCAAGTGAATCCCCCTCCTGCAATACCACTTCCAGTTCCAAAAAGTCCCCAAGACCCTCGACCCGGTCCAAATGGATACGCGTGCGCCCGGCCAGGAACAGCGTTCGCTTCTTTCGAACCCTGCCAACCTGGCCGTACGCCTGAGTCAACAGGTCTCTCAACGTGTCCGGTTCCAAGGTTGGCGCAATCAAGTAATCCGATGCCTTTGGCCCAGCCTCATCGCCCCGTCTATAGAAGATCAACTCGCCTTGTCCCCCGGCAAAGACTCGAATCTTCAACCGCCCCGATTCGCACCGAAAGAAGGTGTCGTCCTGGTTCAACTCGACGGGGCCGCTCGTGGCAATCTGGGTTGCCAGGACCGCAGTCGCCTCCACGCTGGAAATCTTCGCCTTGATCTCGATGTTTCGGGGCATAAAACCTCCTGTTCAGACGGGGATAGCAGCCACTGTGGGCTGGCCCAACCCTGCAGGACCATACGTCATCATCAACCCGAGCGCCACAGGGTCGCACGCCTGCTTTTCGTTAACCCAGGGTTCCTCTGTCACGTCCCCCGACGGTGCGGGGTTGACTGGGGCTATTGCGGTTTCCAACCTAGCTGAGAGTCAACCAACAGCGTGTCCTAGAGCTGCACCTTTGGGACCGGAGGTAATCGAAGCCATGCCGTCCCCACGTCTTGCACTACTTGTTTGCGGGCTCAGCACCATGGTGTTGCACCCTTCGTGTTCTCCCGAGGAAGAGTCGGCTTCCGTGATCCAGGCGAACACGCTATTGGCGAGTAACGACGCTCCTAACCCTTGGATCGTCCGGGTCGGGGACACAGCCGTGGTGCACGTGCAGATCCGAGATGATTCGGGGGCCGAAGTGCCCGAGGCGGACATCCCCGCAGACTCGATCTACCTGGATGGCACCGTGACCGTAGAGCGGACGGGCGTCTCCGACTTCACTATTTCGCTGGCTCCACGATGCTTCTCGGGAAGCGGTGGGGTCGCTCAGGCCGGCTTCGCAGAGATAGTTGGGGTCCTGACCACCACCAACGCGAACCAGAAGTATGATACCAGCGCCGTGCAGCTCCCTATCGGTCGCCTCATCGTCTACGGTGGGCCCCCCAACGCCGTGCATGCGGTGACCAACCTGGCCTCCCTGGTTGTGGGAGAGAAGCGAGGCTTTGCGGCCTTGGTGACCACCGGATTCCACGACCCCAACAGCAACACCGACCGAGAGGCACGCAGCGAGGTGCCCCCCACATGGACAACCAACAACCCCTCTGTGGTAGAGGTGACCCCTGACGGGTTGGCAACGGCCAAGGCTCTGGGCAGTGCCGTTTTGACGGCGTCGGCTGAGGGATTCTACGACGACGTGCAGGTCACCGTCGTGGAGGGAACCATGGCCCCACCTGGCGACTTGAACATGGAGGTCCTGGCTACCAAGGAGAAGCCCCTTCAGTGGCCGGCCAGCAGCCGCTGGTTCGCACCCAACCCGCTGGACATGACCGACCACTCCCAGTTGGACGAGAAGATGGGACAACTGGCCTTCGACAGCCACGGCAACCCCGTGGTGGTGGGCCTCCTCCTGCGCAACAAAGGGGAGACTCCCTACGATGGAGCCGAGACACTTCTGGGGACCTGGACCGGCACCGGCATGGGGTTCGCCTATGTTCAGGAGAGTTTCGAGATCGCCCGCACTTCGAAGCTAGCCATTGACGACGACGATAGGGTCTGGGTGGTCTACCTCGGTTCCGAACCCGGTCTTCGGCTTGCGGATAGACTGGTACATGACGAGGGTGGCGCCTTCCGGCATCGCACGCTGAACACCAGCACCGGCCCCTACGTGAAGCTGGATCCCACGGTGCTCCGCCCAATCACCTCGGGCCCCGTTGCTCCCAGAGGCGTCACCATCGTCAAGCGTCCCGGAGGCGGGGTGTACGTCGCTGCCGTGTTCGCCTGGCGAGACCCGTCGCCTCTGGACAACGGTTGCGTCGAACTGGTCCGGCTGTGGGCGATTCACGGTGACCAGGTCGAATCCACCGATGTTCGTAACTTGCAGGCCTACCTCGACCCCAACACCCAGGAGTGCATCAACAGGTCGGAAGCCCAGCAAGGTTCGGGGCCAATCATTCAGTTGCTGGACCCCCTGCCTGGCGAGCAGTGGCCCCGGGTTCTCTACCTTTCTCCCGTACGGAGAGACCTGGACACCGACCAGGTCCCCTTCATCGAGAAGACGAAAGGATTCAGTGAGTTTCGATACGATGGCGCCGCCTGGACAAGCCGCTGGTTGCTTCCCGAAGGTCTTACCGGCGTCAACTCCGTGCCGCTGGTCTTCATGCCCATGGCCTATGCAGTGCCACGCTCCACTCCCGATGACCCCACCGTCGTCTTTGGTCGAGCCACCCCCGGACACACCTTCGCGATAAACTCGAACCTGGTTCCCTTTGCCCTGGTCAGGGACCCCCAAGGCGATTGGCACGTAGCCAGGGACAGTTTCGAACAGGAGTTGGTGTTTCATAGCGATGACTATTTTAGACATATTATGGCCGACAATGGACTAGCGAATGTTTTTGGCAACACGATGGTTTGGCCCCTGGCCGACGACTACAACGCGGCAGGTTTCGCCAACGGCAAACTCTGGGTCACCAATCGAATCAGCATGTCGTCCAGCGTCATCGACCGCTCCGGCGGACTGCGGGGCGCCACCATCCAGGATCCGGAGGGCAACCGACCCGAGGATTTCTTCATCTCCGTAACCGACGGCGTTGTCGGCGCCTGGGGCAGTGGGGCGGGGAAGGTGGCCATGGTGTACGGCTCGGGCGATGGGCGCCAACTGGCCAGTGGTACCATGCTGCGGGTGGTAGTGCAACCTCGGGCCACTCCCCGGTTTGCCGGCAACTTCGACGAAGGGCAGCGGTTGGGCGATTCCTCGGTCCCCGACCTGCCGTTCGCCGCCCCCGCCCTGGATGCCGATGGCCGAATCTGGGTGCAGAGCAGTACCTACGGGCCCGCCATGAAGCGTGGCGAATGGTTCGTCAGCGACGTGGAACAGACCCGCCTTGAGAAGCTTCCATCGTCGTTCGACTCGGGAATCGGGGAGATACACGGCCCCCTTCCCATGAACGGCGCCACGGTGTTTCTGGACACTGCGGGCCAGTTTGTTGTGGCCAGCAGCGACCTCTCCGGCGGTCAGCCAGGCCCTGTAACCGAGCGACGCTCCTTGGCAGGCGAACTCCCCTTCCATCCGTCCACGGAACTGGTGCTTCCCAACGGAGCCTATTTTGGCGTTTCGGCTGACGAGAGCTTCGACTTGAAGTTCCATCGCCGCTTCTGCCCGGACATTCTTGGCAGCGGAGAGTTCGTGGACCTGACAGACCCCGACGCATCACCC
>CAYTWV010000063.1:5122-13325 GCA_964442235.1 uncultured Myxococcales bacterium
GTTGGTATTGCCGCCAATAACCTTCACTGCACTGGAGAGCGCCCAGTTGCTGCGGGACGGCGAGGGTGTGCTGCTGGTATCTCTTGTCCAGGAGCCCACGCCTGGGTTGCCCAACCTCAAGCTGGAGTCCTTCGATGCCAACGGCACTCGAACCGCCCGCAAGGCGCTCTTTTGGGATGACCCTTCCGTGGAGATCGTGCCCACCACAGCCGCCATCCTGGACAGCAACACCTTGGTAGCTTTCGCCCGAAACCTCAGCGTCCATTCGCTGCGAGTGGTTCGGCTAGACCGGAACACAGGCGCACAAACCTCCGTTGAGGTGGGAACCTGGACCGGCGTCCAACCCGCCCGCCCCCTGTTGGTGCTTCCCGATGGCACCGTTGTGGCCGGGTGGGAAGAACCATACGGCTTTGGAAGTCGAGTGGTGATTCGGGCCTCCCACGATGGCGGCATCACTTGGGGCGAGACGATCCCAGTGTGGCCAGGCGGAGGGCTTACCCAGGTGATGATGCACCTTCTTCCGCTGAAGAACGGGAAGGTGCTGGTCTTCTTTGCCGACCGGGGCGTCCTGAGCAAAGACACGGGCCGCATGGCCCCCTTCCCCTTCACCGACGAATTCGGTGCCTTCATGGCAGACACCATCGCCATATCCGTTCAACTTCCCTGATCTTCCAAACCTGGCCCCACCTCCCGATTGCTTTTGACTCCAAAACGACTACCTTTCAGTCTCTCGGTCCGGGGGGCCGATCCCAGCCGGCACGATTCCCGTCTCTCACGCAGGAGGTTGGTATGAAATTCGAGTTCCAGAATCCCACGACGTTGATCTTTGAGGCCGGCGGACTCTCTCGCCTTGGAAAAGAGGCCGTGGCGTTTGGCAAACGAGCCCTGCTGGTCACTGGCGGGGGAAGCGTAAAGCGCAATGGCACGTTTGATCGTGCGGTCGCCAGCCTGAATGCTGCGGGAGTCTCCGTGGTCGAGTGCTCGGGCGTTGAACCCAACCCACGCCTCTCCACCGTGGTGCGCGGCGCCGACCTCGCCCGCAAAGAGGGTTGTGACGTGGTCATCGCCCTGGGCGGGGGAAGCGTGATGGACGCAGCCAAGGTAATGGCAGCGGCGGTCTTTTATGAAGGGGACCCGTGGGACATGATTTATCATGGCCAACCCAACCCCCGTCCGCCGGTCAAGGCGCTCCCCCTCCTGACGGTCCCAACTTTGGCGGCCACAGGCTCCGAGATGAACGACGGCGCCGTGATCACCAACGCCGAAACCACGATCAAGTCCTTTGTCAGTGCCGACTGCCTTTACCCCAAAGTGGCATTGGTAGATCCCGAACTTACGCTCAGCGTGCCCAAAGACCAGACAGCGTACGGCATCTGCGACCTGATCACCCATGTCACCGAAAGCTACTTCAATGGCGTGGAAGGGACTCCTTTGCAGGACCGTTTTGCCGAAGCCGTCATCTTGACCGCATTGGAGTTCGGCCCCAAAGCAGTGGAGAACGGAAACGACCTGGAAGCCAGAGCCCAGATTCAGTGGGCCTCGGTTATGGCCCTGAACGGCTGGGTCCAAGTGGGTACCCACGGCCCCTTCCCCGCCCACATCATTGAACACTCCATCTCGGCCCACCACGATGTGGCGCACGGCGCAGGCCTGGCCATCGTCAGCCCGGCCTGGATGCGTTTTGCGGCCAAGTCCCGCCCGGCCAAATTTGCACAATTCGCCCAACGCGTCATGGGCGTGCCAGCCAACCCAGCAAATGAACTTGCCTGCGCCCTGGAGGGTATCGACCGATTCGAAACATTCCTTCGCTCTATCGGTTGCCCCACACGCCTGTCTGAGTTGGGCATTGGTGACTCGATGCTTCGGCGTTATGCCCAAGACGCACTGCTTCTGGTTCACGACAAGTTGGGACGCATGCCCGCTCGACCGCCGATGACGGAAGATGACATCGTGGATGTGCTGAAATCGGCGCTCTAAACGGCCCCGCTAAGGCGATCGCTCGACGTTAATCGGCAAAAAGAGTGCGCAGACCTACTCCTGACCCAAATACCAATCCATCACATCCTGCAGCAGCAAATCGGGTTCCGTTACCTCTACGGGATGCCCGCTGGAGTCATAACTGGGGAATAGAACCGTGGCCTCGGCGGGCCCCTCTTCGGGGCCGAACGCATCGGAAAGATAGGAAAATCGGATGGTGCCCCGTCGGGGGTCGGACTCGCCGGGCTGGTAGTCACACTCCAAGACCAGATCGGTGTGTTTACACAAGGCTTCGGGGATCGCCGGCGCGTAAATCACAATATCATAAGCCGCTCTGGTTACGAAGGTCTTCACATATCGTATGCTATACAAGAACATCTCACCATACATGGTATCATAGGGTTGGATATTCAAATAATCCGAATCGCCCAAATAAAACGCTCGATTCACGTCCTCATGCAAGCCCACGAAGAACTGGTCCCAGCTTCTGAGAATTCCAAAGACCGTTTCCAGGCCCTTGGCGCCCGTTTCCAACTTGTTTTGGCGCATCAACGCACCCCGGGCGGATTCCAACCGGGCCGGGAAGGGCATTTGCGCCGGGGTGGCCGCCAGCGCCCGGGTAAGCCTGACAGGAGTCAGGGACGGAGGAGTCAGGGACGGAGGAGGAGAAGTCAGGGGCGAAGGAGTCAGGGACGGAGGCGCGCTCGGGGTCTGGGACAGGGGCGGTTCATAGCGCGGCAGGTATGGGATGTTGCCCCATCGGTACGCATCCAGTCGGTTCACGCTGAACATCTCGGGGAGAGTCGCCAGGTCAATCTGCAGGAGTTCGCTCAGAAGCTCAGGCTGCACCAGCAACATGTTGATCGCAGCGGCCGCATCATCCATCCACCCCAAAGGCTGGCTGACATTGTAGAGATCCCGCACGGCCACTTCATACACAAACATCATGGCCGTCTGTTCGTCGTCGCAACTTGGAGATGACGCCGGACAGGGTTCGTAGGTGGTCCCAGTCTGCTGGGCCACCTGATAAATGACCGAGTCATTTTGCCGGAACATCTGGCCGGCAACTTCACTTTGATAGTCGCCGGAGATCAAAGGTTGAATCATGGCCATGTGGCCGAACTGCTTGGCAAGGGTTTCTTTGGGCACCCGAGTACCGGCCAACTCTGGAACCACCACGTCCAGATGGGCCTGGATTTCCTGGGCCAGTGCCTTGTCCTGGTACACGATCTTGCCCGCTCCCATTTCCGAGTAGTTAAGCAGAAGATAACTCATGACCGTGGCCCGGACCCCTCCGTAGCTCTCTCCCACGATGAGTACAGGATTGGCCTGCAAAGCCGGATGCCTCGCCAGGAACCGAAGCAGGACTCGCAGGAAGTCCGCACCGTCGAACAGCGAATTGAAATTCTGCGTCCCGAATTCGCCCTTCCTGCTGGCTTTTAGATATGCATCAAAGATCAAATTATATGAAAATCCCGTTTCCCGTGCATCGACGTAGAGCAGATTGGCGAACCGGGTCCAACTGTCGGGGTTCAGGGCAAACGGTTCGCTTCCAGTAACCTGTGGATCGACGGTGAACTTCCCTGTGTTGTACCCGAACAGAAGGCTTGTAGCCGAACCGGGGCCCCCGTTGAAGAAGATAGCCAAAGGCTTTGTTTCTGGGTTTTCGTCGGCGGGTTGGAACGCGTACCAGATTCGGGCCTTGGAAGAGGTGAAACTTTTGGTGTGCCATCCGCCATTTCGAATCACGAAGCTGACCGGCTCGATTTCCACAAAGCCGGCTTCGGCCACCAGGGGTTGTGGAGGGTCCACGACGTCAAAAACCCCTTCCGCCAAATCCGAAACATCAAGGTCCGGCACGAACTCAACGGCGTCCTGCTGGCCACGCTCATCGTCGGGGCGACTCTGGTCCTGCGCCCGCAGGTCCATCCCAGCGTCGACGGCAGCATCCCCGATGTCCGACATGGGCAGATCGCTTGACGTTCCATCGGGGGCTTCGGCCTGGCCCGAGGGTGTACTGCAGGCAAACAGGCCAACCACAACGGTGAGCGAAACGAATCGCACCCAGCGCTGAACTCTCATAAGATTCGTTATCATCAACTGATTTCCTGCCCACCCTTGTGGCGTAGAAGACTCGTCGGACAGCCCGAAGAGGCCCCAATCCTCTACCCCCGGGGAACCAAAATTACAATGGGGAGCAAGAATCCTGGCCCGCCACAGAGGCTAGCTATGCGATGCAGGCTCCTAAAAACCTGTTCTGAGCGCGGTTAGGTGTGGTGCTGTCTGCGGCGTGGCCTTAACGGCCACCCCTCGTCGGGCCTTGACACTTTCCAAAAAAGATATATATCTAATGCGGAAACCGACGGGAGAGGTGCTCCACATGTCCAAGGGACCCGAAAACAAGGCAGCAAAACTGGCTGGGGCGCTCTCCAACCCGCTGAGGATGGCCATCGTCACCAAACTGGCCCAGGGGCCCTGTCTGGCTGGGGAACTGGTCGACTATGTTGGCGCCGAACAGGCCGTCGTATCCAAACAGCTTGGACTTTTGCGTGCCTGCGGACTGCTGCTTTGCCAGCCCCAAGGCCGTTGCAGGAGTTACTCGCTGGCTGACCCGGAGGCAGTAAACCAGCTTCTGGAAGCCCTGGCACAGGTGGCCACCAAGGCCTCGCTCAACGCCGTGAAATGCAAAGGCCCCTTGGCTGCACAACCCGAAGCAACCCAACCCGATGGGGATTCCATCGGATAAGAAGGAGATCGTCATGCTGCAAACAAACTTGAAACACATCGAATCCGTCGCCCAGTTCCAGGAACTCGTCAGCAGTGGCAAGAAGTTTGCCGTGGTCTGTGGACGCATGGGCCCCATGTGCATCCCGGTGTACGGTGCAATGGAGTCGCTTGAGCCCAAGTACCCCGACGTCGAGTTCTACGACATGGAATTCGACAGCCCTCTTGGCGCAAAAACCATCCGGTCGCTGCCCGAAACCCGCTCGTTCAACGGACTTCCATTCACGGTCTACTACAACGATGGCAAGGTGGCCGCTGCCACAACCAGCATCCAGAGCAAAGGCCAGATCAAGGCAATTCTGGACGCGAAGCTCGCCTGATTCAGAGCCCCTGTTTCCCCCCAGCCCAACCTCGATTCGCTCCTCGAACTGAGGCGAAAGGGCCGGGGGCCGGGAAGCCAGAAACGTCACGAAGGAGTCACCCATGAACACACACTACGATGCCATTGTCATTGGCGCAGGGGCAGCGGGACTGACGGCAGCGATCTATCTGGCCAGGGCCCGTTTGAAGACCTTGGTGGTGGACAGCGGCACCGCCGGTGGACAGATGAATCTGACTCATGAAGTGGCGAACTACCCCGGAGTCCCCACCCTCTCGGGGGCCGGACTGGCCCAAGTCATGCGAAACCAGGCCAAGGCGTTCGGCGCTACGATTCTGGCTCACTCCGACATCCTGGACTTCGACCTTACCGGCCCCGAAAAGTCCGTGAACATCGATGATGAAGGCCTGTTTGATGCACCTCTGGTGATTTTGGCCCCCGGGGGACTTCCGCGCACCTTGGGACTGGAGTCGGAAACCCGGTTTAAGGGCAAAGGGATCTCTTATTGTGCGACCTGCGACGGCGATTTTTTCGCCGACAAAGAGATCGTGGTTATTGGAGGCGGAAACTCCGCACTGGAAGAGGCCGTATCCCTTACAAAATACGCCTCAAAAGTGACCATTATCCATGAGTTCGATCATTTCCAGGGCCACGCCTGGGCCATCGCCGAAGCCCAGAACCACCCCAAGATTTCCTTTCTGCTGAACCAGCGAGTGACCGAGTTTGTGGGCGATGAGTCACTGACCGGCGTGGTCAGTGTGGACAAAACGACGGGGACAACCACGGTGACCCCGGCCCAGGGGGCGTTCCTGTTCATCGGGTATGTCCCCAATACCTCGTGGTTATCGGGCCGCATCCCCTTGAATGAACGCGGGGAGATCCTCACCGACGAGTCGCTCTCGACCAGTGTGCCCGGCGTCTATGCCGCCGGCGACGCTCGGGTCAAACGCTACCGTCAGATCACGACGGCCGTGGCCGACGGAACCGTCGCAGCGCTGGCTGCGACCGAATTCCTCTCCCAATCGGCTCGCGCCAAGAGCTAAATTAGGGATGGCGGGGGAATTCCCCGTCGCCCGATGTGTTTCCGAAATGCCGTCACGAAGCGCCCCGTGGACGGATCCAGCAACCAGGAGCCCCATATCTGGCCCCCAGGCGGGAAAGACGAGGCTGCAAACCAGGGTGCTGCCCAGAAAGTGGGCACAAGGAAAACGAATGAAGATCTGTATCCCGGTCTCTGAAGACAACGGTTTGGACAGTGACGTTTACGGACACTTCGGCTCTGCGCCCATGTTTTTGCTTGTCGAGACCGACGATGGAACGGCCGTGACCCTGAAAAACGCCAACGAACATCACGCCCACGGCATGTGCCAGCCGCTTGCGGCTCTTGCTGGCCACCCCGTAGAGGCCGTCGTGGTGGGCGGCATCGGCCGAGGCGCACTCATGAAACTGGAAGCCGGCGGAGTGAAGGTCTATCTGGCAAACGGCGGCACCGTGGCCCAAGTGGTCCAGGCCATGAAGACAGACTCCCTTCGTCGGGTCACCGCCATTGATACCTGTGGGGGGCATGGGCATGGCGGCGGCTGCTCCCATTAAACGGGCCCGCTCTGGCCGTCGAACATCCCGCTGGGCGGCGTTGGCCATTGGACGAAATGCTCTGCGTGCAAAGCACGCCTCCGCTTCCGTCCGGCTGGCCGCCTTGCCCAACGGGCGCTCGCTGGCCATATCGGACCCGTTTTAGCACAGGGTCACCTCCCTGCTTGCACAAAGCACGCCCCCGCACTTCACCGTATCCATCATAATGAGTGGGTCTGCCTACCATTTCGATGTCTCTTCGATGTATGGGTTCCGAACAAAGCCAAGCCCCAGGAGAAGTCCCGTGTGGCACGGGGATTGCTATGTGGGCAGGTGCGGCGCGTGAAAGGGTGAAAGGTCTGTTCGCTGTTCGGCGCACGTTCACACGGCTTCGGGTCACCCTAAGGACCCATTCTTGAGGTTCCGTACATGTTGGAAATGGACACAGAGAGGTTGCTTCGAACAGCCAACGCCGAACTCACCCTGCGCATCACCCAGCTAGAGGCGATGGTGCTGGAACGGCAGAAAGAACACGGCTCGCTGCTGGACTCGGAAAAACGCTACCGCAGGCTCTTCGAGTCGGCCAAGGACGGGATTTTGATCCTCGATGCCGACACGGGTCGAGTGGTTGACGTCAACCCGTTTCTTCTGCGCATTCTTGGGTATTCGTATGGTGCGGTCCAGGGCCAGTTCATTTGGGAGCTGGGGGCGTTCAAAGACATTGCGGCGTCCAAAGAGGCCTTCAAAAAACTCCAAGATAACGAATACATCCGCTATGAGGATCTCCCTTTGGAGTCGCTCAGTGGCCAGTTGATCGCCGTGGAGTTCATCAGCAACGTCTATCTGGTGGACCACATGAAGGTCATCCAGTGCAACATCCGTGACATCACACAACGTAAACGAGCCGACGCCGAGCGCCGACGGCTGCTGGCCGCCATTGAGCAAACCAGCGAAGCCATCATCATGACCGACGTCCACGGCGAAATCCAGTTCGTGAACCCTGCCTTTGTCCGCTCTTCGGGCTACAGCCGGGAAGAGGCTTTGGGGCAAAATGCACGCTTTTTGAAGAGCGGTGCCCACGACGAGGCCTTCTATGGCGAGCTTAGAGAGTCGCTTCGGACAGGCACCACATGGATGGGCCAATTGGTCAGCAAACGCAAGGATGGGACCCTCTATACCGAAGAGATCACCATCAGCCCGGTCCGGGACGCGGCCTTGAGCATCGTCAACTATGTGGCCGTCAAGCGGGATGTCACAGCGGTTCTTCGCCTCTCGGCCCAATATCAACAGGCCCAGAAGATGGAATCCGTGGGTTTGATGGTGGGCGGCGTGGCTCACGATTACAACAACATGCTTAGTGTGATCCTGGGCTATGCCGACCTGGCTCGCAGCAAGGTCGCTCTTACCGATCCCCTTCGATCGGACCTGGACAGGGTCTGCCAGGCAGCGATGCGCTCGGCTGAAATTACAAGGCAACTGCTCATTTTTGCGCGTAAACAGTCCGTCACCCCCGTGCTGCTGAACCTCAATCAGACCGTGGAGAGTCTGATC
>CAYTWV010000064.1:0-13280 GCA_964442235.1 uncultured Myxococcales bacterium
GCCAGGTTGGGACGGCCAAGACTGTTTGCCGGGGTCACAGCCGGCGCCCTGGATTCCATGGTTGCGAATTACACGGCATTGCGGAAACCCCGAAGCGACGACCCTTATGCTCCGGATGGTAAAGGGGGCGGGCGGCCGGATCGAGCCGTGACGGTGTACTGCAATCTGCTTCGGCAGGCCTTTGGCAAAGCGGTGTTTGTGGTGATCGGGGGCATTGAGGCCTCTCTGCGACGTTTTGCGCACTACGACTACTGGTCCAATCGGGTGCGGCGTTCGCTGCTGGTGGACAGCGGTGCGGACCTGCTGCTGGCGGGGGCAGCGGAAGAGACACTGCTGATGTTGGCCTCAAGGCTGGAGAGGGCCGGGGGAAGCGCTCCGTGGGTTGCGGCGCCGGACCGAATGTACGCCGATTTGATGGACCTGCCCGGCGTCACCTTTAGAGGGCACGGAGAGGTCGACTTTAGCCCCGCCGTCACATGGCTGCCCAGCGACCAGGAGGTGGCGGCCAGTAGTCAGGCACACATCACTGCGTTCAACCTGCAGCAAGACCACGTGACGGGCAGGCTGATGCAACGCCAGGGGGCTCTTTGGGTCAGCGCATCCCCCATACCCTCTGTAAGCGCCGGGGCGCTGGAATCCGCGCTGGAGTTGCCCTTTACCCGTTGTATGCACCCCGACTATGGTGGACGCAAAGCCCCGGCACTGGAGCAGGTGCAGTTTTCGGTGACCAGCCATCGAGGGTGTTTTGGGGGGTGCGCCTTTTGCGCCATCACGGCGTTGCAGGGAAAGCAGGTGGTCTCCCGTTCCAGAGAGAGCATTCTTCGGGAAATCGGCCGTTTTGTGAGTCATCCCGAATTTCGAGGCACCATTCCGGACCTGGGCGGCCCCACCGCCAACATGTGGGGCCTTGGATGCACGGCGCCGGAACCGTGTTTGCGCCCATCCTGCCTTACGCCCAGCCCTTGCCCCCATCTGAACATGGACCAGCGGCCCTATGGGAACCTGCTTGATGAAGTCGCTTCGCTACCCGCCGTAAAGCACCTGTTTGTGACCACAGGAATCCGAATGGACTTGGCCCTGCGGGATCCCAAACTGCTGCAGGAGCTGGCCTTCCGGTTCACGTCGGGCAACTTGAAGGTGGCCCCCGAACATGTGGTCCCATCGGTGCTGAAGCTGATGCGTAAACCTTCGGGGGACGAATTTGCCCGTTTCGTCTCCCTCCATCGACGTCTTTCGAATCAGGTCGGAAAACGTCAATATGTGCTTCCCTATCTGATGGCGGCCCATCCTGGATGCACCCTTAATGACATGGTAGAGGCAGCGGTCCAACTTGCCACCCTGGGCATCACCATCGAGCAGTGCCAGATCTTTACGCCCACGCCAGGGACCGCGGCGACGGTGATGTACGCCACCGGACTGGACCCCGAAACCGGGAAATCCATCTTTGTGGAGCGCTCCGATCGGGGAAAACAGTTGCAGAAATCGCTTCTGCTCTACCACCTACCTGAAGAACGGTCCAACGTCCTGGCGGCCCTGAAACAGTCCAAACGGTTGGATGCTGCCGACGTGTTGTGGAAAGCGAACAAGCCTAAACCGGGTTCCGGAGGCCCAGGCCGCCACTGAGTTCGTTGCCAGTCTGGGACGTGCATTTTTGGGGACAGCAAATATCCGATTCTAAAGCACAAAATTCTTGTTGACGGAGATTTTACGCCTGCGTAGTCTAGGCCAGTCGCTACTACTGCGGCCAACACCTGAGAGGAGACGACTATGCCTACGCCCAGACCTGTCATAGTTACTGTGGAAGTTCCTCGGTGCCCCAACGAGAACCTGACGTCGCGCCAGATCAACGACATCACCAATGCGGTCCTTGCTGACAACCTGCACACCCTGGTGTCCGCTCATTCCGTGTGTCTGGTTCAGCAGACCCAGGTGGTTGTCTCGACGCACACGATCACGTACTAGATCCCCACATGTCACAAGCCGTTGTGCTGGTCTCTTACCCGGTGGCGGGAGAGTTCCGTTCGCAGTCGGTGTTGGACCAAAAATCCAGGCAGATTCTGACCAGGCCCCCATTGGGGGTATTGTCCGTCGCCGCGCTGCTGCGCCAACAGGCCGTTGCCGTCTCGGTTTTCGACTTGGATCTGTTCTGGTTCAACTCCGGTTTGCAGGATTCGGAATCCAGGCTGGAAGCCGCCGCAAGCCATCTGGCCCGGGCTTGCGTCGACTGGTATGGATTCTCGACCATTTGCAGCAGTTATGCCCTGACCCTGCGCCTGATCCGTGCCTTAAAACGACTAAAACCCGAAGCCAGGGTCGTATTGGGAGGCCCCCAAGCTTCCAATACCGCAATTCGTACCATGGAGGCCTTTCCCGAAGTTGATTATGTGCTGTGTGGAGAGGTAGAAGAGTCGCTGGCCGCATTTGTGGAACATGGATTATCCTTCCCCAGTCGGGTCCCCGGATTGGTGTTCCGAACACCGTCCGGCATACAGCAGAATCCCTGGCCCACTCCGCCACCTGCTTCCAAATTCGCCACTCCGGCTTATGATCTTTGGCCCCAAACCTTGGTGCCGGTGCTTCCTGTGGAATCGGGCCGGGGATGCCCATTCGGATGTCGCTTCTGCAGTACCAGCCCCTTTTTCGGACGCCGATTTCGTACTCGAAGTGCCTTGGATGTGGTTCGGGAATGTGAACTATTGGTGGCACAATATGGAAGCCACGAAGTAAGCCTTATAAACGATCACATTGCAGTGGACGTGCAATTTCTTCGAGACCTGACCCGGGCGTGGACCGAAAGCAGCGTGCTGCGCAACGTCCCCTTCAGTTGTTCGTTACGTCCCGACGCGGCAACAGTCGAGGTCATCGAACTGTTGCGTCAAGCGGGTGGCCACAAGGTCTTCCTGGGAATCGAGACAGGGTCCCAGAGAATGCAGCGGCTTGTGGGCAAGAACATTCGTGTCGACAAGATCCTGCCGCTGCTGCAAGAGTTCCACATCCGTGGGATTCAGGTTACCGCAGCGTTCATCGTCGGCTTCCCCGAAGAGACACTCGAAGACCTCTCCCAGACATTTTTGCTGATCGAACAGCTTCTGCCTTGGCCCAATGTCTCGCCGGTCATCAATATCCTAAGCCCCCATGCGGGCAGCGCCTATGACACAGAGTGGGCAGGCAGACTGGTTTTTGACCCGGCGTTTTCGGCTCACGTAACGCACAGCTTGGGCATGGATTCCCAAGCCGTACAGTTTGTACAAACGTACCCCGAATTGTGTTCGTCAGACTATGCCTATCCATTACAACACCTGGACCGGGAGTTTGTGGTTCACGCCGCAAGGTTCCACCGGTATATCACAAGCCGATTGCGCGTTCTGGCCATGGTGGGCAGCAAGGTGGCCGGCAGCAGCCTTGAGTTGTTCCAGGCCTGGCAGGTGGAATTGGCAGACCAGGGGATCTTGGACTGGGGCGAGGCATTTTATGCGGGTGGCGAGTTCCTGGTTCAGTTCCAGGAGTTCTTGCGCAGGCTTAGCCGATCTGCAGCCCCGGGCCCCTGGATTCCCTGGTTGGAAGATGCACTGGCCATGCAAACGGCAGTGGATCTGGCCTTTGATGCGCTGGCTGGTGGCCAGACCCATGAAGCCATTTCGGTGGATGCCACCACCGTTTTGGTGCCGGGCCCCGAATTGGCGTGGTCCCCATTTCGGCCATCCGAATTGGCCCAGGCGCTGCGGGAAGGCAGGGTTCCCGAAAGGCCTTGCGAAGGGACCTATTTGCGGGTGGCCCCCGCATCGATGGAAGGGAGCAACCCAGAGCAGCGGCCCGATGTGGCATGGGAAGTGGTGGTGCGGGAACCCAATGCCCTGGTGCAGGCCGTGCTGGCAAGGGCAAACTGTGGAATAACGGTTGGAACCCTTCTGCAATCGTTAACGCAGAATCCCGCTGTGGATTCGTTGCCCAATTCACCACAGACCTGGCTTCAGGTTCTGCAAACTCTGCTTGAGCAGCGTTATTTGGTCCCACAAAGGTGACGCCTAGGGAAGTTCCAGTGCAAATCCATTCAGGACCATGCCCTGCCTGGATTGCGCCTTCTCCAACAACGTGACCGGCTCTTCAAGCACGGAATCGGCAACGATGGGATAAATTCGAACCTCTCCCTTTTCAGTGACCAGAAAACTTCTGGAGTCGCTTGCAAACGCCAGACCAAGCACTTCCGCCCCCACATCCCCAATAACCAGGGGCGCCCCCGTGGCAGCATCCCACAGGCGGAAGGTCTTGTCGTCGGAGCCGGTCAAAAGCAAGGTTCCGTCGGGACTGAGTTTCACCGTATTAACCCAGGCCGCATGCCCCGTGTATTGGCGCACCACCACGCCCTTGTCCAGGTCTACCAGGTATGCGATTCCATCCTTGCCCGAGACCGCCGCCAACTTTCCGTCTTTGCTGAGGCTGATGCTGGTAAGCTCCTTTTGGGAGACGTCGATGGTCTTTGGCAACTTCCCATCCTTAATCGATACGAAATCCAGATTCCCATCCCGGGTCAGCACCATCGTCTTGCCGTCAGGAAGCATGGCCAGTGCCCAAAGGCTGCCACTTCCCAGCAGGTGGCTCTGCTCCGGCACAGGGGCACCGGAGCGAAGCGCGGCTCGAACATCCCAAACATTCAGTTTCCCGCCGGCGGCAGCAATCAGGTACTTGGAATCGGGTGTGAACCCCACAGAGACAACGGTATTGTCCCCAAAGGGTTCCCACACCTTGAAGGTCTTCTCCTGCAAGGACCAGAGTCCCACCTCTCGGCGGCTTCTGCCCACCGCTACCCATTTGTTGTCGTTGGACCAGGCCACATCCCAAAGCTGACCGGATTTTTGGCACTCCGGTGTCGCGTCGGGTGAACGAAGGTCCCAGAGACATACCTGGAACAGGGTGTCGATGGTGGCCAGCCACGTGTCATCAGAGGATAACGCAATGTGGTTGAATGCTGCCTGTGCAGGGGCCCTGACGGTTTTGGCAAGAGCGGTGTTGACTCTCCACATGGAGAGCCGCCCGTCTTCGGACAGGGACAACACATGGTCCCCACCGGCCAACAGGCGCAGCGATCGGATGGTGCCCATGTGCGCCCGAAAACGCTCCACCACACTTCCGTCTTTCACACTCAGGCGCACAAGCCACCCATCGTGAGAACCAGCGTAGACGGCCGCGTCCGAGCCCAACAACGCCAGTCGCAAGATGTGGCCATCCACGGCCCGAGTGCGCCAGAGTTCCTTTTGGCTGGCGACCTCGGTCAACACCACATGCCCATCATACCCGGCCGAAAACAGGCTTTCAGAGTCGGAGGTGAACGTCATATCCAGCACATTTCCCGTGTGTGGCTCCCAACAGCGATGTTTTGCGTCGGCTGTCACCAGGTTCACCAAACAGACCTGCCCATTCTCGGCGCCGGCCGCCAGCCACTCTTTGTTGGGACTGAGCGCCATGGCCCGCTTGGGACTGCCGGTTTCGGAAAAATAGCGTTTGCCATCGGCGCCCTCGTCCGCGGCTTGCGCCACGGGCAGCATCATCACCTCTCCCGAATCAAGCGAAACCAACAGGGTGTGTGAATCGGCCGAAAAGCGCACCGAGAACAACTGCTTGATCCACGCCCGGTTGATGCGACTGGCCAAGCCTGGCTTGTCGGTAGGAATCAACAGTAGCCCGGCCTCAAACCCTCTGAAGGCCAACCACTTGCCATCGACACTGAACTCGGCCATGGCACCCTTGGCGCCCAGGGGGTGAACCGTCTTGGTTTGATGAGTATTTTGATCCAGCACATAGAACTGCCCATCAACACCAATGGCCCCCCAATCCCCGGAAGCAAGTTGAGTTGCTCCGATGGGGGATTCCCCAGGAACCACAACGCTCCAATCCAGGTACTGCCGGCGGTTCACTTCGCCAAAATAGAGAAGGCTTCGGATTTTGGCCAATTGTTCTGTGGCCTTGGGATCCGGCGGGGCCGTTCCCGGCGGTGCGGCGTACGGGCTGCGAGGGTTGTTGGGGGTGTGCACCAGGGCCGCTGCCGCAAACACATCACTTCCCAGGAAGTCCAGGTCGACCAGTCGACGGCGGGATTCTTCCTCAAGGGCCACCGACAGGTTCTGGTGGGCTTCCCGGTTGCTCTTCTCCGTGACCAATCGGGCCAACTCTACCCGTTCTTTTTCGCGTTGCACCTGTTCCAGGGCCTTGGCCTTTTCCTCACCCTCGTAGACGGCGGCAATCCGGTTATGCTCGGAGTTGAAGAACAGGAAGGTGACCCAGCCCGCTCCGCCCACAAGCGCTACCGCAAGAGCCACGGTCATGACGGATAACATGCGATTGTGGCGAACGAACTTCTTGACCAACTCGATTTTGGAGTACGGATAAGCCGAGACGCGCCGTCCCGACAGATACGCCTTGATGTCATTGGCCAGTGCTTCGGCTGTCTGATAACGATGCTGGACGCTCTTTTCCAGCGCCTTGATGCAAACGGCAGACAGATCTCGGTCCAGTTCCGGTGACAATTCGTGCGGCGGAAATATTTTCTGCCTGGAAACTGCATCCAATACTTCGTGGGCACGGTTGCCTTTGAACGGCACCGTTCCCGTGAGGATCTCGTACAGGACGATGCCCAACGCCCACACGTCGGTGCGTTGATCCACAGCGGAACGCTCGCCGGCCGCCTGTTCGGGACTCATATAGGCGGGCGTCCCGACGGTGAATCCCGCCTGAGTCTCCTGGGACGAAAGTCCGTCCAGACTTACCGGGATCATGTCCAGTGGATCTTCGGGCGACCCAAGAACCTTGGCCAACCCCCAATCCAGCAAGACCGTTTCACCGAATTCCCCCAGCATCACGTTCTTGGGCTTGATATCGCGGTGAATCACTCCGTTGGCGTGGGCATAGGCGATGGCCTGGCAGAGGCTGAAAAAATGATCCAGGAGGGTACGCTGATTCTCGGCAGTCCGTGGATCCTGAATGGCCTCGTGCAGCGTTCGGCCATTGACATGTTTCATGCAATAGTACAAGGATCCATCGGGCCGAACACCAAGTTCATAAACGGGAACAATGCTTGGATGTTCCAACCGGGCCGTAACGCGGGCCTCCCGTAAGAACCGCACGACCTGCATGGTGCGCCGAGAGGGGTCCAACCGCTCCAGAACCGGATCGGAGGGCAACAACTCCTTGAGCGCGACTTCTCGTCCCAAATGGTAGTCATGGGTCGACACAACCCGACCAATGGCGCCTCGGCCAATCTCTTTCAGGACTCGATATCGGCCAGGGTTTTCCAGGGTGATAGGCCCCATCTCCGCCGCAATTTCAGGTCGAAGACCCTCTGGCAGCGCTTGGTTACGGGGCATCTCCACGGTTTCCGTGGAGGCCAGCAGCAGGCTGGCATCGGAGGAGAGCACTTCAAGGGCCTTGAGCAAGCCGCCATGGCGTCTCTCTTCTTCACTGCATTTTTGTTGAAGTGCATCCCATTGCTCCTGGGTCACGCGCCCCGAATTCAGCAGCGTGCGCTCCAGGTCGACCAGTCCAGTCCTCACCCCGGCCAGGCAAGCCAGCACTTCAGGCGCAGTAACCAAACCATCCTGCACGGCCAGGATAGCCAGTAGCAGACACCGTTCCATCACTCCCCCGAGAACCGAAGGCCGTTGGTTGTACCACAGCTTTGGCGCTTTGTCTTGACCCGAGTTAGCGCACTGGTTACTAATCTAACGCCGCCAAGCCGTGTCTCCCCGCTGCGGCGTTCCATGGGGAGCCTTCGGAGTGACTATGACCGTGCGTGAACTTCGTGTTGTGCTCTTGGCGCTGGTGGTGATTTCGGCTTCCGCACCGGTCCTGTCGGGGCCGCCCATGCCCGACTCCGTCTCTCCGATCGTTAATGGAGTAACCGAACAGGGTTGGCCGTCGGTGGGAGCCATGACTTTCGCCATGACCGGATTTGGGTATATGGGGTCCTACTGTTCGGGCACACTGATTGCTCCACAGTGGGTTTTGACAGCCGCGCACTGTGTGCTTCCCTCGGCCGAGATGCCTATGTCTTCCAAGATGGCCAGTTTTTTTGTGGGGACCTACGCCAACGCTGGCGGATACGGCGGCCAGCCGGCCGGCGATCTTTACAAAGCCGATCTCTTCATCGCACATCCCGAATACAACGCGGCTTGGGCAGACAACGACATCGGTCTGGTCCACCTTGCAAAGCCGGTCACCAGCACGACCCCCATCCCGCTTTATCCCAAGAACATGGGGGATGCCGACATTGGCAAGACGGTGCTCTATGTGGGCTTTGGCGTCACCGATGGCATCGACCAGAACGGGGGTGGCACCAAGCGGTCGGGCTCTATGCCCATCGTCGACATGGGTGGACACAGCTACATCAGCGGTTTTGAGGAATCGGGCGTCTGTTTTGGTGATTCGGGCGGCCCCGGGCTTTACCAGGAAGAAGGCGTTTGGTACGTCATGGGCGTCAATTCGGCCGTTTACAACGAGTCGGGCGACCCCTGCCAGGGATTTGCGATTCAGACTCGAGTGGATGTGTATCGGGAGTGGATCGAATCCTGGGTGAACGCCCCCACGCCCCGTTGCGACATCAACCACAGCATGTGCGACTGCCAGGAAGGCTGCCAGGTGGATGGCACCTGCGACAACCTGTCGTGCAAGACCTGGAGTTGCGCCAAAGTGTATGCATGCTACAAGGATTGCCAGGGCGCCATGGACTGCCAACTGGACTGCTTCCTGCGCGGAAAAGAGGGCGTTGAAGACGTCTGGCAGAACATCGCCATGTGCAGCTATATGATGTGCCAGCAGGTGGAAGATCGGGACGCCTGCATGAAGACCAAATGTAAGAGTCAGCTTGGCCAGTGCATCCCCATGGACTCGGGCGACGAAGACTGCGAAACGGTACAGCAGTGCGTTAAGGCAGCGGGCGACGACGATTCCGAAGTATTGGACTGCCTCAATTCAGGCAGTTCCGAGGCCCAGCAGCAATGGTACACGCTGTCCGATTGTTACCAGGCCAACGGGTGCGTGACCTTCCCCGAGCCGGTACTGGGCACCAAGTGCGGCTGGAAGTCGTGCGGCGTCGAGTTGGATACCTGTAATCCTCCGGTCGAGTGCGCCATTCTGGGTGGCGAATGTGATTCCGACCAAGCTTGCGCCGTAACTCCCCGTGGCAAGCAGGACTGCTTCCCGTCGTCGGGGGGTGAAGAGGGCAGCGAGTGTGACCCCCTGACCAAGTCCCCCCTGCCTTGCGCCGATGGATTGGTGTGTGTGGACCTGACTGGAACGGCCACATGCAGCCGCTATTGCGCCCATGATGGGCACTGCCCTCAAGGTCGGTGCACGCTGGGACTGTGGAGCGGAGTAGACGTGGGCGCCTGCTTCTGCCTGGACTTGGACAAAGACGGGGCCTGCCAACCCCAGGACTGTGACGACAACAGCGCCGAGCGCTCGCCGCTGTTGCCGGAAGTCTGCGGAAATGGGATTGATGAAGACTGCGATGGCAAGGACACCCAGTGCACCGAACCGACGCCCGACAGCGACGCCGACGTGCTGGCCCAGGACGTGGCGACTGACGTCACGCCCATCCAGCCTGTGACGGAAGCACCCTCCTCCGGCGGCTGCCAGTCCTCTGGCGCCGGCAATGGCTCGGCCACTCTGCTCATGTTGGTCTTGGTATTGGCGCTGGCTTCAGCCCGACGCTCCAGAGAATCGCTCTAGACAAGCACCCCCTTTATTCCGCCCCGAACTACTTCAAAGCCAGCAATTCGCCACTCATAACCAGTGACTTCAGCAACTCCAGTTCCGTGCCCATGAAACGGTCCGTGATGACAGGCGGAAAGACGGCGGAAACGTGCTCCAGCACCTTCTCACATACGGGGCTGAGCCGCCGCTCATCTTCACCCCATGCGTATTGCAACTCGGTCTTCACTTCCACATCGAAGTGGTGGGGGCGCGCCACATCACCCACCGAGGCCATGTAGGCATCCAGAGCGGGCTGGGTCCATGCCTTTTCCTGAGCGGAGAGGGGGATTTTGGAGGGGAAGTGGCTCTGCAATTTGCGAATGGCAGCGGCCTGGCCAGCGTAGGCCAATTCAATGGCCAGGATTTCGGCGAGACGGGGCATGGTTTCCCACGCCCGGACCGCCAGCCCGGCGGCCATACTGACATGGTCCTCCTGGCCCGCATCGGTGGAAAGCGAGAAGAGGTGGCTGGGCATACAGGCGGCCCATATCACATTGGTGAGAGCTGCCGAAACATATTCGGGAATCATCATGGCAGAGCAGGTTGCTTCCTGTTCCAATGTTAATGAAGGGAACTTCAGGTCGTGCCCCAGGCCACGATTTCTGGCACTGTCCACATAACGCGCACAGCGCATGTTGGCCAGCCTGGCCACAATCCCCATGGCCTGCATCACGCCGAAAATTCGGGTAGCCAACGGCATGCCGTGGAAATGACCTCCCGAAACGATATCCGTGAACTCGCCTGGGCGCTCCCGGCTTTGCAACAGGATGGGGTTGTCCGTAACACTATTGGCCTCGATGGTCAGCGTCTTGCGTGCATCGTCCAACAGCTCCACGCACGATCCCAGAATCTGAGCCGAACAGCGCAAGCTGTAGGGGTCCTGCACCACACCATCCACATCGTACTGCTCGTGACTGCTGCGTATGGGAGCCCCGGCGATCAGGTCCGTGAGCTGCCTGGCAACCGTGACGCTGCCCGGATGCGGCCGAAGTGCATGCAGGTCATCCCGAAACGGCGTATCCGACCCCAGCAACACCTGCACCGCCAACGCCGTGTTCAGCACCGCCTGCCCAACCAATGTGTCCATGCCCTGAAGCAGATGGATTGCAAAGGCAGCGGTGAACTGCATGCCGTTGTTCAGGGCCAGCCCCTCCTTCATACCTAGTACCAGCGGGGAAATGCCTTTCTCGGCCAGCACCGGGGCGGTAGGCCTGCAGCTTCCGTCAGGATTCAGCACCGAGCCTTCCCCCATTAAACACAAGGCTATGTGCGAAAGGGGCGCAAGATCCCCGCTGGCTCCCACCGATCCGAACTGAGGAACATGGGGCACGATGTTGTGGTTCAGGAACCGAAGCAGTTGTTCCACCACCTCGGATCGCACTCCACTGTATCCCCGAGAAAGCGATACCGCACGCAGGAACATGGCGCTTCGAACCACAGCAGCGGGCGAGCCTGGCCCCATGCCACAGGCATGCGAGCGAATCAGATTCCACTGCAACTGTTCCAGATGAGCCGGCGCAACCGGCTTGTCCACATTGCTGCCAAATCCCCGGTTGAACCCGTAGGCGGGGCGCCCGGTCGTTTCGATGAACGACACGACCTGCATTCGCCTCTGGTCAAGCAGTTCTTTGGTCGCCGCACTGAGCATGACTTGGGCCCCTTGGCCCGCAGCGACTACGTCTTCTAGCGTGACTGGTGTCTCATAGTGAAGAACGATCATGGCAGCATGTCCCCTGAAACAGCGTATGGGCGCCCCACCCTAACGACTCGGGCGCCCCCGGACCTTATCGCACTGTCGCCCTTGGTTGCAAGCTCAGAGGGGGTAGCCATGCGACTGGCAGGACAAGGGGTGATTCGGCTTGACACCCCTCTGGCGCACCCTTAGTTTACTTCCCGAAGCGTCTGGTCGGGCACGAATTTGCCTTCCAGATCTGCGATGGGGGCAACACCATGGACTCAACAAGGCTGTCGGCCCAACGCCCGCAGGGGCTCCCCCAGGATGTTGAATTTGCCATCCCTTGGAATCACAAGGCTGACTTGATCCAGGCACTGGACCGACGCCAGGGCCGCTTTGCCCGAGTGTTTGCTCCATTGCCCCCTTGGGTCACTTCCACGGGTCGGGTTTGGGCCGGAACCGACTCCAAAGAGAGCTATCGAAAAGAGATGCAGGGGCTCTATGAAGCCAGTAGCCAATGGGGCACGGGCGTCACCCTGCTGGCTAATCGCCCTGCGTTTCCCGTGAACATTCCGGAGTTGATTCGGGAGGCCCATTGGGCCGCCGAGCGGGCCCCCAAGATTCGCATCATTTTCTCGGATCTATTTGTGGCAGAGAAGGCCGTCCCGGATTTGCAAGGGATTGAAATCGGAGTCTCGTGTAACGCCGAGGTCAAGACACCCATGCAGGCCTATCTCTGGAAGACCTTGGCGCGGGCCGATGTGATCACGGTGGCCCGCAGCATTGGGCGCAATGTGGCAGCATTGCAAGCCATCAAGAACGTGGGGGTGGACCTGAGCGTCGTGTTGTGCGAGTTGGGCATCCCGAACTGCCCCTTCTTGTCCTACCATTATCCAAGCGCCCCCGTGGAAGATTCGCCGGAACACTGCATCCAACATTACATCCATGCATGCCATCCGACCATCATGGCCCTGAAACGGGACTTCCCCTACGTGGTAGCCCCCCAGGAACCCTTGCCCGGTCACATGCGGCACTATGCGGGACTGGTCTCCGAATTCAAAATCCCTGGTCGGGACACGGTCACAGAGGAAATCATCCAGAAGTTCGACCTGTACTGGGAAGCGGAGTCATTGCGTCACCCCTTCTTCCCATATAGTGAGCCTCCCGAGGCATGGTTCAAACTTGCCTCGTGGGACCGCAACTGCACCATTTGTGACTATTGCGGCAGAACGATGATTCGGCACGACTTGGGGGACCGTCCAACTATCCTGCCGGACACCGCCAGTGGCCCGCCGTTGCCCGTCAGAGAATGGCGTTTTCAACGACCGGATGGAGCCAGCGTTACCATTCGGTGCGCCGAGCAGGGGCCCCATACCCCGGTTCGAAGGGTCGCCGGATTCCCGCTGGAGTACCTGAACCTCAGCCTTGCGGATCGAGCTGAGGTGCTCCCGTTAATCCATGCAATGGCTGACCTGCTGGAATCGGTCGGTTATCATCCAGAAGGACACGCACCGTTCGTATTGCCGTTGCAGCCCTGGCCCGGGGGGTTCGTTCGAATCGACTGAGTATGGCATCCGGCGACCTCCACCTCCGCTGCAACATTTCGGCTTAGATTGACATACAGTGCACAATTCCTAGAATGGTGCCTGCTAGAGAGGCTTCATGGACCCATCTGAACACACATCGGCCGATGCGCCAACAGGGCCTGTTTCGACCCCGCCCATCCTTCATCTGGAGGTAATCTTCGGGCACGATAGAGGGCGAAAGATCCCCCTGCTGAAGAATCCGTCGATTCTTGGAAGAACAGCGGATTGTGACGTCGTCATGGAGGATTTTCTGGTCAGCCGCCGCCACCTCTCCA
>CAYTWV010000065.1:0-13197 GCA_964442235.1 uncultured Myxococcales bacterium
CCCAGCAGCCACTCCACCACCAGGGCTGCATTGTGCCGCTTTGCTGCCAAATCCACGCCGTGCAGTTCGATGTACAACGCAGGGGCCGCTCGAGCCACGGTTTGCTCCATGCCTCGCAGGACCTCAAGTTCCAACCCCTCGACGTCAATCTTCACCAGTTTGGGAAGAGGCAAGTCCCGAGCGTTTACCAGCCGGTCCAGGGAATCCACGTCCACGGTGCAGCGCCTGGATGGGACTGATCGCATGGAAGTCTGGATCGAGGCATCCAGAGACCCCGTAGCCGTGCTGCCCGGCAGAAACACCATTTCCAACCTGGCAGGGCCCGACCCCACTCCCACGGGAATCAGATCCACGGGGCAGGTGACATTCAGGGCCAGGTTCTGGCGGATGAACTCTTGATTCACGGGATTGGGTTCAAAGGTGATGATGCGGCCTGCATGTCCCACTTTGCGAGCAAACCCCAGGGTCAGCTCGCCGATAAACCCACCGATGTCGTAGACAACACCGCCCTCAAGTCCCTGCAATCCCACCAGAAACAACTGTTCCGCCGTGGGCTTCACCAGTCGTCCCAAGCCGACGGCATCCAGAAGCATGGTTCCCGAGGGCCCGGGACGCAATCGACAGCCCGCTGCGGGGCCTACAGAGCGCACAAAGACCCGCTTGCGAAGTACCGAATGGGCAACTTGTCTAGCTAGGGTTAAACCGTGGGAAAGAATGCGCATGGCGGGCGGCTGGACTAGGAGCCCTTCTGAAGGGCCGCTTTGATCTTCTCGATTTCCTCTTCCAGTTCCTTCTTCTTCTTGGCGTTCTCCGACTGCAGTTCCTCGAGGCTCTTCTTCGCCTTTTCCTGCAACGCAACTTCGCTCTCGCCTAGTTCCTTTTCGACTTTCTCTACCCGCAGCTCCAATTCCTTGAGCTCCCGAGCGCGATCGCCTTTGGGATCCAACGTAGCCTGGGTCGCCTGCTCCTGCATATGTTCCGCAAGGGCCTTCTGGGCGTCCGGGTGGTTGGCAAGATAGTGCGAGAACTCCGCAACGGAGATCTGGTACTTGTCACAGACCTTCTGGGTCACACCCAAGAGATCTTGATCTGCCTTTTCGTTGGTGGCCAGTTCGGCCGCCAACTCCTTCATCACTTGCGTGGCCGTCTCTTCTGGGGCCTCTTTCCCGCAAGCCTGGAGTAGCAGCATGGAGCAACTAGCAACAATGATCAGGACACGAGGTGCCATCGACGCATCCTCCACAAAAATAGCCGAGGGGATGCTCCCATAGGCGAGAGAGTCTGTAAAGAGAAAAGCGGCATTTTGGGGTCGCCATACTGCTCCGGCCCAGAGTCGCCCCCACCAGAGGTGTTAGTGAACGGTGCGAAACCCCCGCCTGCGAGCGCGAATCCTGCGGGCCAGACTCTTGAACCAGATTCCCAAGCGCGCAGGCCTCCACCGGCCCGTAACCAGCAGCCACCCGGCCAGAAGACCACCCGCCTGCTGTGCCAGAAACGGATTCCGTTCCAGGACAAAAAAGAAGATCTGGATCACGACCACCCCCAGGACCACCCACTTTCCTTTGACAGGGTTCTCGATTCCCCAAAGCCGAAACCGCTGTTCTCCAAAGACCAGCCAGAATGCAGCCAGCAGAGCCATCACGGGCCCCTGGCTTCCAAAACCCATCGCCGTCCCGAACAGGTTCGGGGCCAACTGGCAGGCCCCGATGTGAACCAGCGCCGCAAACAGAGCCGACAGGAACCAGAACACCAGAAAATGGTTTCGCCTCCAACGATGACCAAACAACATGCCAAGGCTGACCAGAAGCACCAAATCCACGATCAGCGAGAGCATCTCCGTGGACGGATGGACCCACCAATGGGCCAGCAACGACCAGAGCGTCTGGACCGAGAGATGGGCCCCGTCCAGCCCCAGCGTCGAAACGACTTGATCGTGCAGGGACAAATCAGCCAGCCGAACCACGACCAGGCTCAGCCACGTCCCCAGTTGCAGTGCGAACAGCCATCTGACGGCTTGGGGCAACCCCTTGAACCAGTATCGGGCACGCTGGAGCAGTCCATTCATGTTCAACTCCGCTCGAAGCGGTGCTGGATCAACTGGCCGGCAATGCTGACGCCAATCTCGGCGGGAGTCCTGGAGCCGATGGAGAGGCCCACAGGCATAAACAGATTCGGATGCTGCTCAACTTTTATGCCGGCCTCCTCCAACTTCAACTGGAAGGCGTGCCGCTTGGACTTGCTGGCCATGACACCCAGGTAAAGCGGCGCTCTGGGCAAAAGGGTCTTGACCAGGCCAAAGTCAAACTCGTGCCCCCGGGTCATGACCAGAACTCGAGTGGCAGAGAGATCGCTGGCGGATTCCGCATGGCCAACAGGATCGCCACACACGACGTTTACACCCTCGGGGAACGCTGCGGGGTCAGCCCACTCGGGCCGATCGTCCACCACGGTGACGTCGAACTCGATCCCCACAAGCAGCGGCACCAGAGCCCGGCAGACGTGGCCCGCACCATAAATCAGCACGGGATGCCGATTCCCGAAGGGTTCAAGAAGTGCGACGACTCTGCCCCCACATGCCATGCCCAAATCCGAGGCCAGATTCAACGTCACCGCACACGCCGACTGCCGCTTTTGAAGCATTTCTCTGGCCAGGCCCGCCAGGCGAAATTCCAGGTTTCCCCCGCCCACGGTGCCTTCCTGTCGGCCGTCCAGCAGCACCACAATGCGGGCCCCGACTCTCTGGGGAACCGACCCGGCGATCTCCACCAGCGTCACAAGGGCATACGGCATCTTTGGGGTTTGCTGCTCTGCCCACGTAAGTAGATGTATTAACTCCGTATGCATGACAACTCCTTGTTGGATTCGAAGGGACGTTCTACGGGGCAGCGTTGGCTCCGCCCAAAGAGTACGGTTTGGACGTGGCCCGCTCGGCCCCCTCTCTTAACGCCACACACAAGGTGTATGCCGCCCCTTCTTTGGGCAGGGTCGCTGATTTTCCTTTGGCCAGTTCGGCCACCTGAGTCTCACCCGACGCCATGACCCGCGCCACACGAAGCCCCGCATTGTCTGGCGCACGCAGTACCAGACTGTCTGCCCCGGCCGGGATGGCAAAACAATCCTGGTCCTGAAGGTGCGGCAGGTAGCCCCGAATCTCCTCCCCAGCACTCCAGGGGTTGGCGGTCTCGGGAACTTCGTTGGGCTCCTTCTCAAACCCATCGGTAGCGACCAGCGTCATCTGCACCGTATAGGCCTCATGCGAATTGGCCCCGGAGGCACTTCGTACACGCAGGAACTTGGGGCCCTTGGGCACGGGCAGGTTCGGAAGGGTCTCTCCCTCGCCTTTGCCGCCCACATCCAGAATCTGCTCCACCTGCGAGCCGTCCTCCGAGAGCAACTCCATGACCAGATCGGTTCCTGCCACTCCCGCCAGCATCACACTGATGACCGGACGTCCCAGCGGCATGGGCTGACCTTCGGCGGGCATGTCCGAAGGCGCCTCGATCTTGAACCAGTCCGCATCACGGTCAGAGACGATCCATCCTTGAATCGGCTGGTCATAGGGCATGCGCAGCGCCAGTTCCACAGAAGCATTCGGCTCAAGCTCCATGCGCTCTTTCAAACGGTCCACAGAGACAGTCAACTGATAGGTTCCCACCGCAGCGTTCTTCTCGGCGCCCTTGATCGAAAGAAAATATTCGGAGTACCCGCTCAGCAACCCCAAATTGGGGACCAAAACCTTCTGTCCCCCACTGGCCTCCAGCGAAAAGACTTCCTGCCGTGCTCGATTCTGCACCGAGAAGACCACTTTGGCCCCCATGGGTGGAAGCAATTCGATTCGGAAGAACGAAAGCGGCGACAGTCGAGTCAGGTCCAGCACGTACAGGTCTTCATCATCAATGCGGTTCAAGACACCGCTAACCACCCCAGGCAGTTCGATTGGGCGAGCCACCAACGGGTCTCCATTCGGTTCACACTCCTGCCCCGCAGCCGCCTCGGAGACGGTTCCGGTCAATTCATAAACCGCCTCGGTGGAGGCAAAGGGAACCTTCTTCTTTTTGATGGGCTTCTGGAAGACCCGGACCCAGTAGCGCCCGTTTACCAGGCACACGTTGGGAATCCGTTCGGCCTTGCCTGCCCCCAGGTTGTTCACCGAAATGAGGATCTCTCGGCCCCGCAACCCCTCTCGAAAGACCTCCAGCCCCAAATCGGCCCCGGCCAGCGCCGACACGTCGACGCCAAGCAGGCCCGGCGCAGCGCGGCTGACCTCAAAAACGAACCAGTCCGAATCGCCCTCTTTTACCGCCTTCTCCACAGGATCCATGTGAGCTTTCACCGTGAAGGGAAGGGTCAACTGCTGGGCCGTTTCAACGTCGTTATTGGGCTCTGTCTCCGCAGCATCCATGGCAACGGCGGGGGGAGAAACCGGTGCCACAGCCTCTACGGCCTGCACCACCTGTCGCTGGGCCCTCACATCTTTCGAGAGTTCCTCGAACGGTTTGAATTCGGCCTGCACCGCAGCAGTTGCGGGAGCGGCGCTGTCGGCTTCACCCACGGCCAGAGAAAGGGCCGTGCGCGAAGGGGCTGACTCGGAAGCCGGCGGCTCGCTTCCGCAAGCGGCCAGCAGGGCAAGGGCGACCAAAGAGGCAGCGACTTGGGCTTGCATTACTTCGAGGAGTTGTAGCGCTTGATGACTTCCGTGGTGACGTCCATGGCGGGCTGGTGGTACAGCACCACGCCATCGACCTTGTCAAGAATCAGCGAGTAGCCCTCGCTGAGAGCCAGGTCCTGCACCACTTTGGACATCTTCTTGAGCAGCGGCTCCAGCAACTCGGCGCGCTTCTTCTGGAGGAAGGTCTGGTTGTCCACGTACAGCTTCTGAAGATCCATCATCTCTTTACGATACTTTTCCAACAGGTCTTTCTTGCCTTTATCGTCCAGAAGGGGAAGTTGCTTCTGGATGTCGTCTTCCATCTTCTTGACCTTCTCGGTCTTCGTATCCAGTTCTTTCTGCTTGTCCTTCACCATCTTATCCAGACGATCCTTGGCCGCCTTGCCTTCTTTGACACTTTCAAGGGCAAGCTGCAGGTCAACAACCCCGACCTTAAGCTGGGCATAGGCATCTCCGGCAGCAAACAGGGCAAAGCAGCAGGCCAGGGAAGCACCGGCGAAGGAGCTGAGTGAGCGAACGTTCATGGAGTACTCCTGTCAGTCATCATGGGGGGTAAAACCCAGGCTTCCCATGATTTGTTCCGGAAAGTCCACCTGCTTCTACCCAAAAAGGGCCACTTGGTCAAGGACAGGAACCGAGGCGGGTGCGCCAAGACCATCCTTTACTCGTCGTAAATGAACGAATCGCTGCCTTCGGTAATGGTGATGATCAGGATGCTGTCCCCCACCGTGGTGCGAGTTTCGGGGTTGTCCAGCATTGTTTGCCAGGCCTGCAACAGCAATTCGGCGTGGGCAGGCCCACACGTCAGAACATGCAGGATTTGTTTGGTCCAGGCATCGCCGGGCGAGACGATGGCGGTGCTCTCCTGAATTCCTTTCAGCTTCTTGTTCAGCAGGGCTGTGGCCAAATCCAGCGAATAGCTGGTTTCGCAGGACATGTTAAACCCTCGAGTCACGCTGACCCCAACCTTGAACCCGTCAATTTCCACCAGGATGTCGGTCATCTTGCCCACGACGTCGTACACGACTTCATTCTCGGTCTTCACCAGCTTGGCCAGCTCACAACGGTACAACACATCAAACGAAATGGTTTCGGACAAAGAGGAGCTTCCTCCGGCGTTGCCGTCAGTAAGGACCTCTTGGGCCCCCGGGCTAAGGACTGACAAATCCCCCGTGAAAGGGGTCGAACCGAAGTCCAAAACATTAACAAAAACAAAGGGCGAGGCGCTCTGGATTTCGGTTTCGTCCAGAACACCACACTCTCCCGTGATGGTGCCCAGTCCAGGCAGAGGGACTGCCTGGGTATCAGGCAAGAGGCTGTCTGCAGGGTTGGAATCCGACTGGTCCTCGGGGGGTGTTTGGTCTTCCAGCGGGCCCAGGTCCAGCCCATCGGCCGGAGTCAAATCCTGAACATCCACGGGCAAAGGGCCATCGGTCAGCACGTCGGCGGGAAGCACGGAATCCTGGCCGTCGTCCCGCAGATCCTGGGTCGTGTCCCAGAGAGCATCGCCGGGGGTGTCCCCAAGTCTCAGATCCTGGCCACTGACATCGGCCTGCCGCAGATCCTGCACCCCCAGGTCGGCTGTGCCGCTCGGGGTAGAGCAACCAGCGAGGGCCAGCACCAAACCAAGCGCCAGAAACAGGCTTTGGACGGATTTCATGAGTTCCCTCATTACCATCGGCGTTGACCCTGCCGTGGATAATACTGCCGTACGTTGGTCCGGCTCTTCAGTCGGTGAATCAGGGCCGGGTCAAAGGGCAAGTGCGAGAGCGAAACAGCAGGGCCTTTGGGAGCTTGCCAGGGTCTTGCCAGGCTGCGCGCCAGAAGATCATAGGCCAGGGGAGCCAGGTCCAACAGCACCACGACGTCTTCGAGACAGTATCGGACCAGCGTCTCGATGGCCATGGGAGTGGAGCGCAAATGCTCTTGCCAGAGCAAGACGGCCATGAAGCCGTCGACCTCGGCAAGCGCCCCTTCTCGTTCATAGCCCATCTGCACCTGGACCCGCTTGAGGCCCCCCTTGATCCCGGCGGCTGCAAAGGCAAAGCGCAAATCGACGTGGAATGGGGGAATGGGCAACCTCTCCAACCCTGACTGGGCCCTAAGGAAGGGGATGTCAAACTGGATTCCGTTGAAGGTCAACAACAAGTCGGTCCCTTCGAGAACTCCGGCCAGCTCATCCTTGAAGCCGCGCTCATGCGGCATCAGCGCCACGGGAGCAAACCCCGTGGCGTCACCACACACTCCCACTGTGGTCACCCGATTTTCGTACTTGGAGATTCCTTCGGTTTCGATGTCCAGCGCCAGGACCCGAAGCGGAGGCCTGGAACAGAGTTCCCCGCTGGTAGCCAACTGCAGCGCTCGCCAGTGGTTCGTCGATTTCAGCAGTTGGGCCAGTGCTGGCCAATCTTCGTCCTGGAAGGCTTGGATAGACCACTCCATCGCCTGCCGTAAGAAGGCCCCGGGGATTCCTGCCGGAAGGTCGCCTTCCGAAGCCTGACGCACATCCCACCAGTTAGAGAACCCCGCCTGCCAGAGCGCCTTTTCCCGTTCCGGCCCAATCTCCGGGGCAACAATAAACGTCTCGGTCAGCATGTACCCCCTCTTGGCTCGCTCTCAAGCTCCTTGCGAAGGGCATAAACCAGATTCAACGCCTCAATGGGCGTCAAGACGTCCAACGAAACATCCAGAATCTTCTGCGCCACGGCTTGGGTTCTGGGGTCAACTCGTACCAAGGTTTCATCCAGGGGACTGGCCTTGGTTTCCCGCCACTCGAACAGTCCGGGACCTTCGGGGCCGCGCTTCTTTTTTACGGGCCTGGGCCGCTCAATACGAATGTCCCCGGCCCCCTCTTCCAGAGAGAGCAGGATCTCTTTGGCCCGTTCGATGACCGGAAGCGGCACGCCTGCCAGGCGGGCTACCTGGACCCCATAAGAGCGGCTGGCTGCTCCATCGATGAGCTTGTGCAAAAAGAGAATATCTTCGTTAAATTCTTTCACAGCCACGCAGCAGTTGAAGACCCTCTTTTTGTACTGACAAAGCTGGGTCAGCTCGTGGTAGTGGGTGGCAAAGAGGGTGCGGCATCTCAAGAAGTCGTGCAGGTACTCGGCAATGGCCCAAGCGATGGAGAGGCCGTCGTAGGTGCTTGTTCCCCTGCCTACCTCGTCCAGAATCACCAGGCTGCGGCGAGAGGCGTTTTTAAGAATTTCCGACGCTTCTTTCATCTCGACCATAAACGTCGAGAGCCCTTGAGAGAGGCTGTCAGTGGCCCCGACGCGGGTGAAAACCCGGTCAACCATGCCGATTCGTGCGGCCCTGGCGGGCACAAAAGACCCCATCTGGGCCAGAATCGCGGTCAGGGCCACCTGGCGCATGATGGTGGATTTACCGGCCATATTCGGACCGGTGATCATCAGGATCTGCCGTTCTTCGGCATCCAGTATCACATCGTTGGGCACAAACCGTCCCCGTTCCAATGTCAGTTCGACAACGGGGTGTCGGCCATCCTGGATAAAGATGCCGTCTTCGTGGGTGACCACGGGTCGGCAGTAACGATTAACGTGGGCCACCTCGGCAAGCGAACAAAGCACATCCAATCGGGCGACGGCGTGGAACGAGCGCAGCAACCCCTCTCGGTGTGAGGCGATGCGCCCCATGAGGTCCTTAAAGAGTTGGGTTTCGAGTTCCTGAATCCGATCCTGGGCGTGCAGCGCCCTCTCTTCGTACTCTTTCAACTCCTGGGTGAAATAGCGTTCCGCGTTGACCAGGGTCTGCTTTCGGATGTAGTTCTCGGCGGCCAGATGCTGGTTCGCTTTGGTCAACTCGATGTAGTACCCAAAGACCTTGTTATAACGCACCTTGAGCGAGGAGATGCCCGTCCGGGAGCGTTCTTGGGCCTCGTAGGCAAGCAGCCACTCTTCGCTTCCCTGCTCGGTGGCATAAAGTTCGTCCAGTTCGGGAAGGTATCCGGCCTTGAACGTACGGCCCTCTCCCAGATGAACCGGGGGCGGATCGTTCAGGAATTGAGCCCCTTCGAGGACACACTCGGGGACCCGTTGAAGTTGGTCCGCCAAGGTGGCCAGCAGAGGCGCTTTAAGTGGCCCAAGCAGTGGGAAAAGCCCCGTCGTCGCCACCGCGGAACGCACCAGAAGCAGCAACTCACGGGGGGACGCTTGACCGGCCACAGCCCGGGTCAGCAACCGTTCGGCATCATGAAGTCCCTTGAGGGCAGAGATGAGATCTTGCCTGGCCACACTGCACCGGACCAATTCGTCCACGGCGGTCAGTCGCTCTTCAATGGCCTCTATGTGAACCAGCGGGTAGGCCACCCAGTTTCGAAGCAGCCGGGCACCCATGGCGGTACAGGTTTTATCCAGCACCCAAATCAGCGAACCTCGCTTCTCCCGTCGAGCCAAAGTCTTGAACAGTTCAAGGTCATTTACGGCCGTTTCGTCCAGAACCATGGAGTCCTGGATCTTGTAAAGCTTCAGCCCGTCCAAAGGATAGGTGGCATTACGAGCCATGCCCTGCAGGTAGGAAAAGAGCCCCCCTGCTGCCGCCAGAGCCTCGGCTGGGGCGTTGTCGGGGTCGACCACACCGGGCAAAGCACGCCCCGTACTCCGAAAGTGAACATCGTCAGCGGGGTGGATGAAGCTGCCTGGTAACAGCGAGGTCAGCTTGGGGATCAGGGATTCCAGGCTGGCGGGGACAATCAACTCCCTGGGCTCAATTCGGGCCATCTCGATGGCAAGCTGCGACAGGTCTTGCGCTGCGGTCGCCCCGAAGGCACCGGTGGAGGCATCCAGAAAGGCAAACCCCATGCCTGCCGGCCCGGTGGTTACCGCTGCCAGGAAATTGGGAGTCCCAGAGTCCAGATTCTCCAGGTCCAGGATGACCCCGGGTGAGAGGACCCGCACGATTTCGCGCCGGACAATGCCTTGCGCCTGGGCCGGGTCTTCCATCTGTTCACAAATGGCGACCTTCTTCCCCGCTAACAGCAACTTGGGAACGTATGTATTTAAGGCGTGATAGGGCACGCCGCACATGGGGACAGGATTCTCGGAAGTTTTGTCGCGGCTGGTCAGGGCGATTTCGAGCAGTTGGGATGCCTCGACGGCATCTTCAAAAAAGACCTCGTAAAAATCGCCCATTCGGAACAGCAGCAACGCATCGGGTACCTGGGCTTTCGCTTCCAGATACTGGCGCATGGCGGGCGTCAATTCGTTGGGGGTTCTGCTCATAGAAGGCAGTATCCGCACAAAGCCAAAACGACGGAGTTATTCGGTCTCGTTGAAGATCATGATCTCCTTGAGTTCGCTCGAAAAGACAAAGGAGGCAAAGACCCCGTTGGAATCGGTATCACCTCGGGCGACGGCATACCACCAGCGGCGCTGGGGATTGGTGATCAAGTCGGCCGGCGGTGCGGGGTCATCGGGTGCCCATCCCACGGTCACGTACTGGTAGTCCACCAATTCGGCGCCCGGGTGAGCCCCCAGGGCGCACCAGCCGGGATAGGCCAGTTGATCCGCCGGACAGCGAATGGCCCAGGGTTTGTCTCCCCCGGCGATGGGGGTCGGATAAAAATCGCCGTCGCTGTAATTGGCGCCGCCGCCGGCGGTCGTGTCGACATAGTGGCCATACTGAGAGAAGTAGGTTTCCTGTTTGATTTTGACATCGGCCAGGAAACTGATGACGTCGTTGGAGCGGGCCTTTCGCACGTACTTGGAGTAGCTGACGACCGCCACCACCGAGAGGATGCTCAGCACCACCACAGCGACCATTAACTCGATCAGGGTAAATCCGGGACTTGGGTAGCGGCGCATCGAAGACCTCCTTGGCACGGGGCCATCAGAGCAAAGCTTGGCCGGGGCCAGTATAGCCGGGGCGATGGGGCTGGGTCAACGCACTTGTCGATGGATGCGATTCAGGCCTTGGGAACCTTGCGTGTGACATGGATTTCAGGCACCTCAGCATCCCGCAGCATCGACAGCAAGGTTGCCCCGGAAGGGGTGGGGGATGCCGGGGCGGTCATGGCGTCGAAGTAGCACAAGCAGGCGGCCCCCACAGGCATGGGGCTTCCCTGCGTCACGGCCAACACAACGACCTTCCGAAGCGGGGCGATGAGCGGGGCCATGACAAACTGGACCCTGGGGTACGCAAACAGATTGGCACCGTTCGGGTCGGACAACGCTGTAAGAATGGGCTCAAACAGCGCACTTCGGGTCAAGGCACTTTGGCGCAAGACCCGGACTACATCCACGGCCGAAATGCCATAGGCAAGCTGGTCCGAGACATTACGAGTCACCTGGACAAGTTGCAGCGCACACAACAGGCGAGCGGCCGTGAAACCATGGCGCAGGTCCTCCCACAGGGAAGGGGCTCCTGCCGGAGCCGGCGTTCGGGTCGGACGGGGGTAACGGCTGGTGTTGGTTTCGCGGTCTTTGTCCGAGGCCTGCACGCTGGTCGATGCATACCCCACCAGATAGGCAGGCACGGCGGAATTGAGACGGACCACCGTTTGTGCCGCTCGACAGAACTCAGATTTGTACGCTGCCTCGATTTCCGCCGAGCCTACTGTGGCCCACTTCGAGGTCTTGGCCGCTGTGGCCAAAGCACCCAAAAGGGGTGACTCGCCGGACTGCTGGTTCCAGCCCGACAAAAGCGAGGAGAGTTCCTCGACGGATTTTGGCTCATTGGCCAGACCCAATTTCAGTATCTCGGCCATGATGGACGCTTCGAGGCTGACGAAGGCGCCCAGAAGGGATTGGACCAGTTGGGCCGTGCCGCCCGTACCCAGGTAGATCATATTCGCTTTTGGGACCAGGGATTCGAGACAAGCGGCGACGGCTTCGCTGCCCACTCGATGCCCCCCCAGGACCAGAAACGAATGGGCGAAGTTCTCGGCATCGGGTCCCACGACCCCCATCCCCACATACCTGGCCCTGGGTTGAGAGAGCCAGTTGATTCGGTGCTCTGCGTGGTCGAAGTGGCCACCGGTGGCATCCACGACGATGTCGGAGACGTCCAACTGGGCCGCCAGGGCCCTTACCGTGTCATCCACCTCAAGGGCACTACCGCCAAGCAGAAAGACTCGACGAAGGGAAGCCAACTTGGCCACAAAGTCGGGAATGGATGTGGCCAGAACCGCCTTTGGGCCCTCTCCTTCCACGGGAAACTGCGCGGCTTGAACCGGGTCCTTGTCCCAGACCACCACCTCAACCCCGGAAGCCAGCCATCGTTTGGCAACGTCCGCTGCCAGACCCGAATATCCAGCGATGCCCACTTGCATCCAAGCCCTCCTTAATCACTCGCCTTGCGAGGCGACCATTGCGAGGCGACCAACACGTCGGTCCCGTGGAGCAAACGATTTCCCTTGGCCGATTCATCGGGAAGCACTCGAGGCGCTACGCCAAACACCACCCCATCCCCGGTGCACAACTGGTAGGCAAACCCGTGAGGTCTTCTATCCGAGAACGAGACCACACGACCCGGGAAATGGCCGGGCGGCACCTCTTGAGCCCACTGCTCTTTGCGCAACCCTTTGGGGGACAGCACACCATAACTGAAGTGGACTTCGTGGCTGCGCAGGTTCGCCCGGGCCCCGACACTTTGAATCACCGGGTTGGAAGCGATGGGCACCGAATGGATGCAAAACTTCTCTTTGGTAGCCAGGAACGGACACGTGCCTCCCGTTCCGCACGGCGAGAATGTCGGTTGACCGGCCGCCTGCAAACCGCCCAGAACCTGGGACAGAAAGCGAGAGGACCGCTTAATGGAGGGCTCGGTCACCACCAGGAATCCGCTCTTCTTGACCTTATCCCGAAGGACCTTGCTCAGGAAGGTTACGGCCGGTTCAGTGTCACCGTCGGGAGGACAAAACGAGCCGATCTGGCTGGGAACAAAGACGATATCGTAGCGCTCGTCGGAACGCTGTTGGACGTAGCGGTCGATGGAGATGGGCTGGCGGGAAGCATGCACAATCAGCCCCGTCACGTTGCGCAACACATCGAGAGCCTGTTCCATCCCGGGCGCAAGGGTCTTGTCCGGCTCTACGGCCACATACTGCATCTCCCTCACGGTGCCTTTGTGAGCGAAGTAGAGTCCGGCAGCGATTCCGGCACCCCCTACCCCGGCACCAAGGTCCAGGATGGAAACTCGCTTGGTGACGGCATCCAAGTGTGGAACCAGTTCCGAGAGAGGCAACCAGAACTTGGGAAGCTCAGACGGCATCACAAAATGGGTGCGCGCCTCCAGGACATCCCGGCGGTCGAAAGTGCCCCCTTCCGCCTTCGCCAACTCGAGGTCGTGATGTGCCTGCAGGTTGAGCCAGAAGAACTCGGTGGTGCCGAAAAAGCGCGACAGGCGCAACGCGGTGTCGGCGCTGATGGCGCGCTTGCCGTGGACGATCTCGTTGATGCGACGCGGCGGGACGCTCAACTCGACGGCCAGGCGGTACTGGCTGATGCCGAGCGGAAGCAGGTACTCCTCGAGGAGGATCTCGCCATTGGCGACTACCGCACCCGCCCCAG
>CAYTWV010000066.1:0-1177 GCA_964442235.1 uncultured Myxococcales bacterium
TGGACCGATATCCGGTTTTGGCCCAAAGCGCGCCGACTTTGCAGCAGCGCCGCCAGGAACGGGCCCTGTACGGGTCGCTGGGCCCACCACACATAGGCCCGGCCCGTCAGATCCGCCACCACTCGCCCACCCCGCAATATGCGTGTCCAAGACGGGCCAATGTCCAGATAGTCCCCAACCTTGGCAGCTCGAATGACGGGGTCCGCATCGTCCTCCAGACACGAAGCAATCAGGCCCGGGGTATAGGGCCCGCCAATCTCGGGGTCGCCATCCAGCATCAACTCGATCCCGGCCCCATCCACCACCAACGACATCAGCCAGGGCCGACTGGATGCCTGCCTTAACCGCTGCGTCATCTCCGCTGGGAATAGCCCGGAAGCCAAGGCATCGATCCCCGTGGCCACCCGCGTTGCTTCGGCACAATTCAACTGGCACGGCACCGCTTTAAGCGGCCACAGGTCCAGCGCCGGATTCATAATACAACGGACCTCACCGGCACACTCTATGCGCCGTTCCATCTCCAACCAGGCGTTGGTCAACCCCGGAGTAGCCAGCAACTGCGACAAATAGCGCTCTGAACAGCAAGCGGGGTAGCCAAGCAAATCCCCAATCTCCGCACGGGGATCACCTCGCTCATCGACGACCGTCTTCTGCGACAACGTGGCCCGCTCAAAAGCATCCTGAAGTAACTTGGCTGTGGCTTCTTGCTGGGCCACAAACACAACCTGCTGCCCCAACTTTCCCCGATATCGAAGCGCCGCACAGCCAGCTTGTGACGCGATCTCAAAACAACTCTGGGCTGACGATTCGGCCAGAGTCTCGTAGAGTCCCGCCTTTTTCCATCCCCCACGCAGGGTCTCGATCAGCAGCCGCTGATACCAGACATCCGGAACCTGCGCCGCAACGGTTGCCGGAAGCCACGAACGCACCAACCGCCCCACCACACTCTCACAAAGCGCAGCGCTGCCTGCCTGGTCCTGCGAGAGCATCACCTCGTCACAAAGCGCCTGGGCCAGCGCCAGGGCTTCAACCCCAGCTGCACTCAGCAACTGCCGAAGTGCCCCCCATGGCTCCGACGAATTCCTCTCCAAATCCACAAAGGCCTGGGCCACCCGCCCCACGCGCCCATCCAAAAACTGCGGAGGCTGGCTTGCCGGACGCTGGCCGGAAGTTGCGG
>CAYTWV010000066.1:1187-4967 GCA_964442235.1 uncultured Myxococcales bacterium
CCCCGAACAAACGGATAGGCAGCTTCGCCGCACGCACCACTCCCAGGTACCAGGCAAGATTTTCCAGCGGCGTGCGGGCGTCGATCACGTGGGTGACTCTCCATTGGGACTCAAAATCGCCGGGACAACGGCGATGCCCCCTTTTGTACCACCCCACCCCGCCGGTGACAATCATGCAAAAAGGCCAGCAAGGCCCTTGCCCCCACCGCAGGCCTCGCTCGCACGCAAACCTTGCGCGCGGGGAGCTCCGGCGGGTACAATGGCACCTCGTGGTCTTTTCTGGAGGTAGGCACCGTGAACCGATGCCCGGCAACGTTGATGGTAATGGTAGTTCTTGCGGGTTTGGGCTGCTCCTCGACTTCGGGCACCGCCTCGAAGGGACCGAAGATTGGCTCCTCTTGCACGGACCTGGGTTCTGCGACCTGCACATCGTATCAGGGGTCCAATGTCGTGGCGTTGTGCGCCGTGGATTCGGATTCGGGTACCACAAAGTGGATTCTGGGTGAATCGTGCGCCGGGGCCTGTGACATGGGCCAGTGTGTCTCCACTCAGGATTGGACGCAGCAGGACGGAACCCCCGACCCGGACAAGCTTGCACCCGATGGAATCAGCGACGATGCGGCCGACGCCGGAGACAGTTCCAAGGACGACGTAGACCCCATCGACGAAAAGGACGAAGTATGCGTCCCCGATTGTGAGGGCAAGGTCTGCGGCAGCGACGGCTGCGATGGCCAGTGCGGGAAGTGTGTCGGCGGAGAAGAGTGCAACAAGGATGGGACCAGTTGCTGTCAGCCTAAGTGCATGGGCAAGCTTTGCGGGGACAACGGTTGCGGCGGCGTGTGTGGCACCTGCCCCAACGACCAGGTGTGTGGAGTCTATTCTCAGTGTGTTCCCAAATGTATAGTCAAATGTGAAGGCCGAGAGTGTGGCCCGGACGGATGCGGCGGAAGCTGCGGTTCGTGCGGCGTGGGCAAGGCCTGCGGCCCGGGCGGAATCTGTTCGGTGTGCACTCCTCAGTGTGGCACCAAGGCCTGTGGCGACGACTTGTGCGGTGGCAGTTGCGGCAGTTGTGCATACGGCTTCGAGTGCAGCGCTCTGGGGACCTGCGTAAAGGCCTGTATCCCCGTGTGTGCGAACAAGAACTGCGGCGACGACGGCTGCGGCGGGAGCTGCGGCGAGTGTTATGACGGCGAACAGTGTTACAACGGCTTCTGTCTGATGGCGTGCGATCCCAAATGTGGTGGCAAGGAATGTGGTCCCGACGCCTGTGGTGGATACTGCGGCAAATGTGCCCCCTGGGAATTCTGCACGGGCTCTGGCCAGTGTGTCACCGAGTGCACTCCCGAATGTCTGGGCAAAGTCTGCGGCCCCGACAACTGCGGCTCCACCTGCGGGACGTGCAGCGGCAACACGGCATGTAATTCCACCGGTCAGTGCATCCAGGTGGGTGGCCCCTGCACCAATCTTGCCGTGGGCGGATGGTGCGACGGCAATACCCTGGTCGCTTGTGTCTCCAATACGGTCGTTACCATGGACTGCCTCTCCATGGGCAAGAACGTCTTGTGTGAGTGGATCCCCTCCATGAGCTACTTCGGATGCAATCCTCACGGCGACTGTCAACCGAACTGCCTGGGCAAAGAGTGCGGCGACGACGGCTGCGGAGGCAGTTGCGGCAATTGTGAATTCGGCCAGGCCTGCGAACAAGGCCAGTGCACGGGGGCTGGACAGTGCGGCGACGTGACCTACGTCGGCTGCTGCAGCGGCAATACCGTGCTTTGGTGCGACAACAGCTCGCTCTGGTTCATGGACTGCAGCTCCTCTTCGGACCCCACCAAAAAATCCTGCGGCTGGAGCGACTCCAAGGGATTTTACGATTGTGTCTCGGCCCCCATCGAGGGCCCGCTGCAATTCCCCTACGCCTGTGGCGGCACCTGCGTGCCCAATTGCATCAACCGGCAATGTGGCGACGACGGCTGCGGCGGAACCTGCGGGAACTGCCCCCTGGGCCTCAATTGCAATACGAACGTCTGTGTTGGGGCCGATGGATTCTGCGGCCCCTTCGGCTCGGAACCCTCGTGTGAGGGTGACAACATGGTCTGGTGCGAGAACAACCACATCTCGTTTGTGAACTGCGCCCTGCAAGGGCAAAACTTCACATGCGGGTGGGTGCCCGACTTGTATGTGTACTCGTGTTATGAAAAGCCCTGTTTCCCCCAGTGCGCCCAAAAGAAGTGCGGCCCCGACGGCTGCGGCGGCAGTTGCGGATACTGCCCCTCCAATCAGTTCTGCAACGACATCGGCCAGTGTGTGAACGGTATCGGACCGTGCGGCGACATTGACTACATCGGAACTTGCGACGGAAACATGGTCAAATGGTGCCAGAACAGCGTGTTGCAGGTGTTTGACTGCGACAGCCTGGGCCCGACGTTCCACTGTGGCTGGTTTGACAGCGGCTACTACTGGTGCATCAACTGAACGAGGCCACCTCGACCGCCGATCTGGCCCCGTTCGATTACCGCAAAACCGGAGTTAAAGTTGTTTTCTCTGCGACCACTAACAACCGACGCAGAGACAAGCTGGCTTCGGCAGTCAACGCACCCTTCGGAGACTTGTACCAGACTCCGAATCTTTTCCCTTTGAACAAGAATTCACGACCACTGCCGACCGGTTCCAGTACGGCTTCCACCTGAGTTGAACCCAGGCGCAACGTCAGTTCCAAGGTCTCAGAGGTATCGCCGCCTACCTTCCAACTCAGCAGGGCCCATTGACCGTGGTCCATCAACGGTGGCTTTGGTTTTTGCTGCAACACGCCGACCAAAGTCCCCCAAGGCCCAGTCGCACCCTGCGCCGATTCGGACACCGGTTTGGGCGCCGGCTTGGGCACCGTTTTTTGCATGGGCCGTGTGCGGGCCACACGCTCCATCAGCCCTTCCGCCGTGGGCTGCTTCATGACCTCGGCCGCCTCGATCAAGGCCTCAAGAATCGGAAGGATTCGTTTCTGCCCGGGCCAGACCTGCTCACGCCATTTCTGCAGGTCCCCGGCCAACACATCGTGTTCTTGCTGGCCATCCTGAGGACAAATGCGCTGCATGATCCGGTGGATGGAAGCAACCTTGGGATCCCTGAAACGCCAAGGCAGCACCGAGGCATCCCACGAGATCAGACAGCCCTTGTTCAACCCGAACAGGTCGGAATCGGAAACCAGCAGGCCGTCCCGCTGGGCCAGGGCAGAGATAGCCCGATGCGGCAACAACAGAAGCGACGACCCCAGGAACGTCTCCAGCGCCTGCAAATCAAGCTCCCGAAGCCCCGAAACATTCAAGCGAAGATCCTCTAGCGTGGTCCAGGGAGTAAACAGGATAAAACCGAATTCGGTGAACCGGTAAACATCGGCAGCGGATTGCTGAAAGTCCCTGACCAGAGCCACGGCCTGCCGGATCTGGAGCGGTGAAATCCCCTTGTTCAAACGTTCGTTTTCGGTGGGAGACAGGTTCTCCAACCCCATATTCCAGAAGAACAACCTGTGCCCGCCAGACCGCAACAGCGCCACCGCCCGGCGCAGTTCCGCTTCCGCTGCCAGCAATTCATCCATTCGAAGACTGACGAAGAACTCACTTGGCGGCGCATTCAGTTCATTCAGCCCCTCACAAAACTGGACCAGGTGAAGCACAGGGGCCCCACCCCGAATTCGGAAAGCCCACTGCCCGGGGTCTCGATTGGCGGTCAAATAGGCCCGCTTCAACTGGCGAAGTGCCGTGCCCAGGGGGTCCTTTGGCAGAT
>CAYTWV010000066.1:4977-7446 GCA_964442235.1 uncultured Myxococcales bacterium
ATGATGATCCCCCAGCACATCCCCCGTGCCGCAAAAGGAGCAGCCTGTGGGATTTTGAACACCCGTCAGGTCGACCCCCTCAAAAAACGGATTCTTCGCCAGCGACCGCCGATAGGCACACAGAGGCCCCGAAAAGAGGTGAATGTGGGGCAGCGCCCCCGGCTCACTTGCGTTCAAAACGTGGGCCGAATAGTCCCCCTCTATCCACTCCTCTACGTTGACCGGCTGGTTGGCAGGCCAGGGCAGGCCCAGCCATTGGGTCACCAGATGCCCCACCTCGTTGGCATTGCTGGATTGCACCAACCGAATGGAAACACCCGCAAGTTCCTGTTGCAGTCCACGGAACAACCCTTCGGAAAGCCGCTCGTTGACCAGCACATGGGTTGCCGCCTGATTCTGGATCCAGTGAATCAGCTCCCGTCGGATTGTCGAGGCGACCTCATAGACCAAACCGGACAGCGCCCCCTGGCTTGCCGAGGGCTGCATCGGGACAAAAAGCCGTATGGCCGGAATTCCCGACGAACGAAGATACCCTTGAATGAAGGGATAATACTCGTCCCTGAAGGTCCGAAACGCATCGGGGTTCAGCACATCCAGCAGTACCAGCCGCACCGACGTCATAGCCGATTCCCCCGCGTTGAACGCGCGTCCACGACTAGAAGTGGACCTCGACCCCGGCAGTCGAACTGATGACCAAGGCACCCTCTTCCAGAGCCAGAGTCTCCAGCAGGGCGATGGAGTATCCTGCCGTCACATCCACAAACAGCGAGAGGGCTTCGATGGGATACACGGCCAGACGCGTCCCAAGTCCCAAAGAGAGGCCGGGCACGCGGGTAAGCAGCAGCAAACCGTCCAGTTCCGTCGTGTTCCCGACGTACATTAGACGCCCCTCGCTATCGCGGCGCGGCAGAAAGTACTTCTTGTTTGCGAAGGACAACCCGGCCATGGGCCCCGCATGCCAGTCCACATAGGTGCTTTGAACCAGTGGAAAAAGTCCTCGAAGCTGGACCTGGTGCATCGTGACCCAATCATAAAACGACTGGTTACCCGCAAAACTCTGATACTGATAATCCAGCATCAAACGGATGCCATTGTAAAAGTTCATTCCCACGCCGCCTTTGAACGCAGGCGTGAATTGTTTGATAACCAGGGGCTTCGAGAACGACAGGGCAGTTGAAAGACCGCCGCCAAATTCTGCAGAGATCCAGAACGGAACGCTGGGGGGATTCAGGAATTCACATCCCTGAGCGTTAGCCGTCCGGGGCGTCGCCAGCATCAAACAGAGGGACAGGGCCGCAAAGGGGCCAAGGTGTTTTCCGTAGTTCATCGGATACCCCCTCCCGGGAAAGCGGGCTGCGACCGGGTACCGTCCATGGGCCGAACCGTGAAGACAAACTCAAGCATCTCCTGCCCCATGGCTCCATCGTGCAGAACCTTGGTCACGGGCAGCAACAGACGAACCGTGGGTTGTGCCCCTTGCAGGTGCTGCGAAAACACCAGCGCCCGCTGGAACGAGACGCGCCGATGCCACAAGCGGGGTGAGCCACAAGGCCACTGCCCCAGCGTCAGTTCCACACTGGTCCGGGAGCGAGAGGGCAACGTGTAGATGGGTTCGGAACCCACCGGTTCCAGCCGAACCGCCCGGCCGTCGGGATTCAGGAAGGTAGCCTGATTCCAGTTGACCATGACGTCGCTTCCCGAATTGGTGATCTCCAGCAAGACCGTCCGTTGTGAAAACGTAAACTGGATCTCAAGGTCTGGCCCCACATAGCGATTATCCATAGAGACTTGCGGGGAGGTCAGGCTGTACAACACTCCTGACGAACTGCACCCGGCCATCATCATCGCTGCCAGACCCAACAGGGCCAGAAGCGACACGAGGTGGCGCTGCGCCGTACCGCCGGCGTGAATGTTTCGAAAATGCAGACTCATTAGCCCTCCATCGAACCCTTGGCAGATTGGTCTATACCACGGCCCGGCGCCCGGTGCAAAACCCCCTTTGGTCCTCGCACGCCCGGACTGGCTGTGGCACCGCCGTGCAGTGGGTTGCGGGGGTCGCATTTTGCTGGTACCTTCCGCACAACCGAGTGGGGAACAACGTGCAAATCGGTCACCTGAAATACCTTCTTCGAACCATGCGGCCTCACCAGTGGGTGAAGAACGTTTTTGTGTTGGCGCCCCTGGTTTTTGCGCTTCGGGCCATGGATCTGACCGATGGCATCCGGGCCTTGCTGGCGTTGCTGCTCTTCTGCCTGGGCTCGGGCACGGTCTACCTGATCAACGACATCGTGGATCGAGAAGCAGATGCTCGCCACCCTGAAAAATCCGGCCGCCCCATCGCTGCGGGGCTGCTTCCCGTTCCCGTGGCCGCAACCGCGGCTGCGGTCTTTGCGGTTCTGGCCATCCTGGGTGCGTTGGCCATGAACTGGGTGACAGGCGGCATCATGGCGGCCTTTCTGGCAACCAATC
>CAYTWV010000066.1:7456-13170 GCA_964442235.1 uncultured Myxococcales bacterium
CCAATCTGCTGTACAGTTTCTGGACTAAACGCATTGCCGGCTTGGATGTCCTGTTTATCAGCCTGTCGTTTCTGCTTCGGGTTACGGCCGGGGCCACGGCCATTTCGGTCCCCATCTCGGCCTGGATTCTGTTGTGCACGCTGGGTCTTAGCGCCTACCTGGGCTTGGGAAAGCGGGTGCATGAACTTGCCGTGATGAAGGACGACGCCAGGGTGGTGCGCAAAGCCTTGGCCGGTTACAACCCGTTGATTACCCGCTGGGTCTTTCTGGCGGTGGGGATCTTAAGTGTCGGGGTGTATGCGGCTTACACTCTCAGCAGCCATGCGGAACACAGCTTCGGAACCACGGGATTGGTTTGGACCGTTCCCATGGTAGCCTTGGGATTGGGCCGTTTTGCCTGGCTCAGTATCCGCACGAATACGCACAAATCGCCCACGGAGGCCCTGGTCACCGATCCGGTGATCCTGGCCTCTGTGTTCGCCTGGGCTCTGGCGTGCCTGTACATCGTCTACGGAGGACGGCCATGAGAGCATGCGGGTGGCGTTCCGGCCTGAGCCGTGGCGTGATGCTGGCGATATGCTTGGGCATTCTGATGGCAGGATGCAGTGCCCCCGAAGGCCGCGGCGCCATCATGCGCCGAGCGTCCGTCAGTGTCGCGCAGGCTATCGCCGGCGGTCCCGTAACCGTCCGTCTTAATCCATCGAACTGCGACTGCCCCCCCTTTGAGACCTGGGTCCAAGGGGTTTGGATTCGCCTCCAATTGCTTCCCAACACTGTCGAAGACAACCCCGAATTGCTGTTTTCTGCCCAGCCCAATTCCCCGTTGATGCTGACCTTGACTCTGGAAGGCTCCAAGCCGCAGTTTTGTGCCAACGGCACGGCCTATTTCCAGGCCCGAGTGGTGAACGCACCCTGAACATCGGAGGCCGCAGTGAACACCCTGGCCCCAATTCTGATTCTGGCCTTGTGCCTGACCACAGCCCCCCTGGTGCGGGCTCAATCCCCTACCCCGGCCCCACCGCAGGTCACACAAACGAATCCTGTCAAACCCATCTGCCTTATCGCACTGGGCCCCATGGACGAGGGATTTATGGGACCCAGCCGCAACGCGCTGGAAGCCATGTTCGGCGTTCCCACGAAGGTATTGGAACCCAGGCCCCTGCCCAAAGAATCCTATTATGCCAAACGCAATCGATATCGGGCCGAGAAGATCCTGCTGTTTCTGAACAAAGAGGTGCTTCCGAATTCGGGGTGCCGCACGCTGGTGGGAATGACCTCCGAAGACATCTCCACAACCAAAGGTTCGGTCCAGGATTGGGGCATCTTTGGTCTGGGAGAGATGCCTGGCACGGCCTGTGTCGTGTCTATTTACCGGCTGGTGAAGCGCCACAAAGTGAACAGAGAGTTGGGCCTGAAGCGGGTGGTCAAGGTCGTGCTTCACGAAGTCGGCCACACCCTTGGCTTGTACCATTGTGAGTCGAACCACTGCCTGATGAACGACGCCAAGGGAACCATCAAGACCGTAGATTCGGAAACGGGAGCCTTGTGCGAGGTTTGCCAGGACATCGTCCGGTCTCTGCACAGCGACATGAAGGTCTCGACGCAACCGCCGAACTGGGTCGAGTTGTTCAAATAGAGTCTACGCCGGGCTGGTCAGGGTTGGACTGGACTGGATTTGATTGGGTCGGTCGAGACTACTTCGGCAGTTCGTTACGTTCCAGGACACCACGCAGCACGGCCGCCTGCTCTTCCAGCATCTTCTCGCCGTTGGAGCCGATGACCTTCTCGGCGATTTTGCCCACGACAAAAACGTCCACTTTCACTTCGGTCCGAATGACCTGCTCGCAGCTATTGGGGCCCGTGGAGCGAATCAGCAATTCGCCCTGGTTGCTCAACAGGGGAGCAATCCGATGATGCTGAGGGACGTTCTTAAAGGTGCCCTTGTGAGTGGAAAAGTCATACTGGCTGACCTCGGTGAAGACCATCCACTCGGGTTCGACCTTTTTGCCCGCCACACTGCTGATCATGGGCTTGGGGAAGTACTTCACTTCCCGGTGCAGGACCGACCCTTCTCGGCGTCCGGAAAGAGGCTTGAGATCCAACAGGGTCGTCATTCGCTCTTTCAGCAACGGCGGCAGCCGCTCGTCAAAAAGGACCCGTTCGACTTCTTCAGCGGGGAAATTGAACTTGTGAACCACTTCGAGCTTCATATACCAACCTCTAGTGAGTGCTTTCCGACCACTTTGATGGAAGAGTGCGCAGCACGTTGCGAAGCACGTCGTCCATGTGCTCCACCAGCACCACCTCCAGGGCCTTCATCACGGTTTGCGGCACATCTTGCAGGTCTTTTTCATTGGCCTTGGGAAGCAGCACCTTCTTGATGCCGCCTCGATGGGCCGCCATCAGTTTCTCTTTGACGCCACCGATGGGCAGCACCCTGCCACGCAAGGTGATTTCGCCGGTCATGGCCACACAGGCCTGTGCCGGAATTCGGGTCACCGCCGAGGCAATAGCCGACGCCATGGTAATACCCGCCGAGGGTCCATCTTTCGGTATGGCACCCTCTGGGATGTGCACGTGAACATCAATCTTGCTGAACAGGTCCGGGGCAAGCCCCAGGGACTCTGCCCGAGAGCGGACATAGGTTAGGGCCGCATAACCCGACTCCTCCATCACTTTCTTGATAGAGCCGGTGATAATCACCTTGCCACTGCTGGAGTCGGCAGCGGGCACCACCGTAGCTTCCACGGTCAGCAGGTCGCCGCCCGCCGCGGTCACGGCCAAACCATTCACGGCCCCAACCTGGTCCTCGGAATCCGTCATTCCATACGTAAAGCGGTGCTGCCCCAAGTACTTGGGCACGGTCTTGCCCGTGACTTTGTAGTGAGCGCCCGAGGGCCTGCCTCGGCGAACGTACTCTTTGGCCAGTTTGCGGCAAATGGCTGCGATTTCCCGCTCCAGGTTTCGAACGCCCGACTCACGGGTGTAATGCCGCACAAGCGTTTCCAGGCTGTCGTTGGTGAAGTCCAGCGAGACGTCTTGCAGCCCATTGGCCTCTTTTTCCTTCCGAACCAAGAAGTTCCGGGCGATCTGAACCTTCTCTTGTTCGGTGTAACCGGCCAGTTCGATGATCTCCATACGGTCCTGCAGCGGGACGGGAATGCCGTCTCGGTAGTTGGCCGTAGCAATGAACATCACCTTGCTGAGGTCATAATCCAGGTCCAGATAGTGGTCCACGAAGGTGTTGTTCTGCTCGGGGTCCAGGACCTCCAGCAGGGCCGACGAAGGATCGCCTCGCCAATCCGACGAGAGTTTATCCACTTCATCCAGCAGGAAGACGGGATTGGAGCTGTGGACTCGACGCAGACTTTGGATGACTCGGCCGGGCAACGCACCGATGTAGGTACGCCGATGGCCTCGGACCTCGGCTTCGTCTTTCACGCCGCCAAGGGAAATTCGAATGTACTCTCGCCCCGTCGCCCGGGAGATGGAGCGCGCCAGGGACGTCTTGCCCACGCCGGGAGGACCCACAAAGCACAAAATCGGTCCCTTCAGATGCCCCGTAAGTGCCTGCACTGCAAGGTACTCAAGGATGCGTTCTTTGGCCCGATCCAGGCCGTAATGGTCTTCATCCAGAATTCGGCGGGCCTCTTCGATATCCAGCCGTTCTGCCGTGTAATCAAGCCAGGGCAGAGCCAACATCCAATCGAGGTAGTTTCGGATGACCGTCGATTCGGGGGACATGGGCGCCATCATGCGCAGCTTCTTCAGCTCACGGTCGAACCGCTCTTTGGCCTCAGGGGGAAACTTCTTGGCAGCGGCCAGATTCTCCAACTCGTTCAGTTCACTGCCACCGTCTTCTTTGGTGCCCAGTTCGCGCTGGATGGCCTGCATCTGTTCGTTCAGGTAGTACTCGCGCTGGCTCTTTTCCATCTGCTTGCGGACGCGACTCTTGATCTTCTTCTCGACCCCCAGGATCTCCATTTCGGAGTGAAGCAATTCGGCCAAACGCTCCAGCCGCTTCGTGGCCGAGGTCAGTTCCAGAAGGGCCTGTCGTTCGGCCACTTTCAGGTTCAAGTGGGGCACGGCCGAATCGGACAGCCGACCTGGATCGGAGATGGACGTCAGGGTGGAGACCACCTCGGTGGGAATCTTTTTGGTCAGTTTCGCCAGGTTCTCCAGAGCGGACCAAACGGCACGCACCATGGGCATGCTTTCTTCGGACGGTTCCGCCGGTCCCTCGTCCAGGATATCGGCTTCCACCACAAAATAGCTCTTGTGGTCCACGAACCGAAGAATGCGCGCTCGGGCTTTGCCCTCGACGAGCAATTTCACGGTGCCGTCGGCCACCCGCAGCATCTGGACCACTCGAGCCAGAGTGCCGAATTCGTAGATGTCGTCCTGCTCGGGGGCGGTGGCATCTGGCGAGCGCTGGGTCGCAAGCAGAATCAGCTTATCATTGGCCATGGCCGCTTCCACCGCTGCGATGGATCGTGCTCTTCCCACAAACAGAGGAAGCACCATGTGCGGAAACAGCACAACGTCGCGAAGGGGAACCAATGGACGCGTCTCAACAGTGCTCATACACAGTCTCATGATCGGTCAACATTCTGCTGGGGAAAGGAAGATCAGCCTCGGCGCGCCGCAGTCTCAGCCTCGGTCTTGTAAACGTAAATAGGCTTACGCTTCTTGTCCACTACGCCGTCGTCAATCAGAACCTCTTTAATGTTCTCCAGCGAGGGCACATCGTACATCACATCCAGAAGCATGTCTTCCACGATTGCGCGCAGCCCGCGGGCGCCGGATTTCCGAGCCAGGCAAAGCTCGCCGATGCGGCGTACCGCAGCATCGCTCACGGAAAGTTTGCAGCCATCCAGTTCCAACAGGTAGGTGTACTGCCGCATCAAGGCATTGCGGGGCTTGGTCAAAATCTCAACCAGAGCATCCGTAGTCAGTTCATGCAGGGTGGCCAGCACCGGAACGCGGCCCACAAATTCGGGCAACATGCCGAACTTCTGGATGTCCTGCGGTTCACACTGCTCCAGCACCTTGCCCAGGTCTCGGGCGCTGTGAGAGCGGGCTTCGGCACCAAACCCGATGTTCTTCTTGCCCACGCGTGCGTTGATGATGGAATCCAATCCTTCAAACGACCCGCCCAGAATGAACAGGATGTTGGTCGTATCCAGCGGAATGAACTCCTGCTGGGGATGTTTTCGTCCACCCTTGGGAGGCACGTTGGCCACGGTCCCCTCGAGGATTTTCAGCAACGCCTGTTGCACACCTTCGCCGCCCACGTCTCGGGTAATCGAAGGTCCGCCACTTTTGCGGGAGAGTTTGTCCACTTCGTCCAGGTAAACAATGCCTTTTCCGGCCGCTTCCACGTCGTAGTCAGCCGCTTGCAGCAGCCCCAACACCACATTCTCCACATCCTCGCCCACATACCCCGCCTCGGTAAGCGAAGTGCAATCGGAGATGGAGAACGGAACGTTGAGCAGTTTCGCCAGAGTCTGAGCCAGCAAGGTCTTGCCCGTACCCGTGGGTCCAATCAGCAGGATATTGCTCTTCTGCAGTTCAACGGCCTTCTTCGAGCGTTTGGTCTGGGCGATTCTCTTGTAGTGGTTGTATACGGCGACCGAAAGAACCTTTTTTGCCTTGTCCTGGCCAATCACCCACTCGTCCAACTGGGCCTTAAGCTCCGATTGTTTGGGCAAGCG
>CAYTWV010000067.1:0-8182 GCA_964442235.1 uncultured Myxococcales bacterium
GGCCAGTTGCAACATGGGCAATTCCGGGGGCTGAAGCCGAGCAGCAAGATAGGCACGCAATGTGGCCGCTTCGGCCGCGGGCAGTCCCTGGAACGTGGAAGGCTGGAATCGTGGTTCCGCAGCCACAACGGCCTGCAGAATGTGTTCGTTAGTCTCGGTCGCATCGTTTCCGGACCACAGAGGAGTGGCAACGGCCCATTTCTCGGAGGTGACCGGTCTGGAACCACACGCCAGCCATCGCATCCCCGAACTGGCCACTGGCAACTCCAGTTGTGCCTGGTAATCCTGGGTGCGTACTCGATAGAACGATTGAGCCACGCCATTCCAGAACAGGGTGCAGAAGAGTTCCTGAGAGAGTGTCGCCGTCCTAATCTGGACCTGCCGAGTGGCGGCCTGCTCTTGTACCGGTTTGGGCAGCAGTTCCACCATGCCGTCGGCCGGGACTTCCTGTTCCCAGGTCACTTCGGTCAACGAGTCGGGTTGAATACGCAGGGATAAAATGTCGCCCAGTCCGGCCAGGGGCATCAAAATCCGCACCAAGCCTGTGGCTCCGGTGGTGCCGGCTTCTCGCCACGTGTCAGGCTGCTCAGCACCGCTTCCCGTCCGTCCCGAGAGCTTCCAATTGACCGTTGCGCCAACCACGGGTGCGAAATCGGTCTTGTGGACCAAGCGAATCCAAAGGGGCGCATCCCCAGAGGCAACGGGTGGCCCAAAAGGTGACAGCACTTCCACGGCGATGGGGCCCGACTCGGATTGAACCAGATCCCCTTTGGTGGCCACGAAGAGTGGCGGAGCGTTTTGAACCGGCAGTGTCGCCGTTAAGGTTTGGATTTCGGCCGAAGGCCCAACCAGGGTCACCGTGATTTCCGCCTGACCTTCGGACCAGGGCAGCGGCGGGAAGCAGAGAATGTCCGGGTCAAGGGGTTGGGTCCCCTCACATGGCACGTTTTGCAAAGACGAAGAGCCGTTGGAAAGCCGAGCCTCTTGGATGGCGATTTCAATGGGGTCGTTGGTCTGTTGACTGTATCCCGAGACTCGAAATCCGGCCGGCACCTGGCTGTGCAGGCTCGTGGGGCCGTAAAGCTGGACGCTCATGGGGATCTTTGGATTGCCCAGCGTCAAGAACAGCGCTGCCAAACCAAACAGCACCCCACACGAGATGAGGATGATGGCCCAATAATGAAAGGGGAGTCCCGAAGAGTGCGGGGTCTCGTGGCTCATGCCTGGCTATCTTCCAGACCCATGATGTCGATGGTCTTGAGTTCATCCAGGAAGCGAGCCACGGCCTTTTCGAAAAGTTCCATGTACTTGCCGGGGATGGGCTCACCACCGGGGAAGTTCTCCCGCATGTGGTCGACGTTGTGTTTGGCGCGGCGAAGCGCAAACAACAGGTACGGGCCGTCCTTGCCGGCTTTGTCTTTGACCGCACCGATGACGCTCTTCTGGAAGACCTGTGCGCCCTGGGCCACGCCTTTGGCGATCACGCCCAGTTGGGTGTACCTGGAGACATAGCCGCCGGCGTGCTGGACTTCAACCACCAGGCCATCGGTCTTGGTCTGACCGGCGAAGGTCACGGTGCCCGAGGCAACGGACCAGACCGGAGCGGACGGAGGCGCAGGGTACTTGTAGCCGCTAAGGTCGCCCACTCGGGCACGGCGAGGCTCATACCCCGCAGTCTTGGAGGAGTTGCTGTTTTCCAATGCGGCGTAGTCCACGGGGACCTTCAGGAACTCTTTGCGCAGGGCCTGGCCGTCCAGGGTGTAGTAGCCCTCGATGCCCTCGGGATCTTTGAAGTGGAATACCGAGTATTTGCCCACGACCTGGCCTTCGTATTCGGCGGCCAGAATGCGCCCGTAGCGCATGAACTTTCCGTCGACGTAGACCTTTTCAATAAGCATACGGATGGTGTCGCCTTCTCGCGCCTGCTCGAAGAAATTGAAGTCCCAGGCGAAGAGATTCATGAACAAATTCGAGAGCTTGCCATCGCCGCCGCAGCGCTTGAAGCTGTTGAACAGCGAGCCTTGGATGGTGCATCCAATTGCAGCGACCTTGGTTTCCGTGGCCACTTCTTTTTTGGACGCCTGCAGTTTGCCCTGGTCCGTGCGCTTCACGACGTAGACCTCGGTGGACGACTGCTTGTACTCGAAGTTGACGACTTTCCCGACTTTGTCCATCTCCACTCGGAAGCTGTTTCCAGCTCTGGCCGAGCGGAAGTCCATGACGTCTTCCATGGCCGAAATCAGAGGCAGGGCCTCCTCGGTCTTTACGCCCAGGGTCTGCAGGGCCTGCAACACGGTTTCACCGCTGTGCAGCTCCCCAGCGACGGTGGTGCTGGAGACGTTTTCGGGGGTCTCAATCGGAATTGCGCTTTCTTCGGTCTGGCCAGTGGGGATTTCCACGGTAGGAGGAGGCTGAACGGTCTGCTCACCCGCAGGGGAGTTGATAGTCAGGTTGTCCTTCAGAAACACCCAGTAATTGACCAGAATGAGCGTAATAACAAATATGACCGCCCCGATCTTGGAGCCAACGTTTCGCTTTTTGCCGAACTCGTGGCGGACGAAAATGGCATTCTTGTTTCCCATTTGCCCTCCTGCGGGGATTCGAACAGACTCCACCGCCTGGGGCGGGACCGTACGATCCTCACGCGCGGGGTGTCAACATTAAAGCGCCCGTGAGGGCCTGCCCACGGGAGCAGCCGCTACCGCTGCTGAATGGGCGGAACGGGCGGGGGAACGGGGTTGGGGCCCATGGCAGGCTGCTTGCAGTAAATGGCGTTGGGGTATTTGGCGCAACATTCCGACGAAGTAGGGCGTCCCTCCTCCAGATCGTATCGGCCGGCCACGCACTGGCACCTTCCGGGGGTCACTGGGCCCTTGGAGCGGAAGCGAATATCGCACAAATCGGGCTGCATTTGATTCTGCGGCACGATGGCGCCATAAACTCGGCAATCGCCGGTATCCAGCATGGCCATGCTCCACAGGACCTTCTCAGTCGGCAGTTGGACCCCGCTGTACTGGCCGTACAGGGGGTTCCCGGCGGGGTCACAGGTCAGTTCGACCCACAGGGGGATTTCGGGGGGGCGTTCGGGTTGCAGCTCTTTGGCCAGGGGGTGGCCCGGGCCTTGACCGCCAGCCGTGCCACCACAAGCCGCCAACAGGACCATTCCGGCCAGTGCGAAGCCGTTCGCTGCCAAGGTTTGCAGGCGATTCATATTATTCCTCGCCTTCGGGAATGGGGCTTTCGGGTTTGGGCGGATTGGCAGGCTGGAAGTCCAGTTTGACCTTCTCGTCCACCTGGTCTTTGATGGCTTTGTTCATGTCGCTGCCCATCTTGTCCAGGCGGTTCTGGGTGTCGACCACCTTGCCGTCCACTTCGTCCAGGCGGCCCGAAACTTCGCCAATCTGCTTGTTCAGCTTCTTCTCGACGAAGTTCACGTAGGCTTTTTCGGCCTTCTTGGCCAGTTCGGTAACCAGGAACTCTTTGTCCTTCTTCAGGTCGGTGACCTTGGTATCGATCTCTTCGTTCTTGGTCCCCATCTCCTGCTTGGCGGCCTGCAGTTTGCTGTCCAACTCTTTGCCCGTGGTACGCAGGGCCACCTGGATCTCTTCCAGGGACTTCAGCAGTTCGGCCAGGCGTGTCTCCTGGGCGGTCTTGTACTCGCCAAACCGGGTGTCGGCCTCGGCCAGGGCTTCTTTCACTTTCTTGGTTTCAAGGGCCAGCTCCTGGTCCCGCTTGTCCAGGGCCACAATCTGGTCGTTGATTTGTTTGACTGCGTCGGCCAACTGGCTTTCGGTTACCTTCTGGGCCTGCTGGGCGGCGGTCAATTCGCCATTCAGCGTGCCGATTTTGCCATTGAATGACATGGCAATGCCAATCAGCGCAACGGTCAACAAGACCACCACTGCGACCAGCGCATACGTTACGGCGGGGCTGACGCCTTTGGCTTTGGAATCCAACTGGGTCGGCATGTCGTCATTCCGGTAATCCATCACGAACCTCCTGAAAAGTGGGCCGGTTCCCTTACGCCCCACACCCCGTCGGGCGGTGTTTGGGCCAGGGCAGACCCCTGAGTTCCGGGCGAGTCTAGACCGATTCCCGCAAAACGGCAAATTGACTGGTTATTGTGCTGTGGCGGAGAGAGAGGGATTCGAACCCCCGGTGCCTTTCGACACACCTGATTTCGAGTCAGGCGCCTTTGACCACTCGGCCATCTCTCCATTTCAAACGCCGGCGGTGTATATACGGAAGGGGCGGGTTTGTCCAGCGGAAAACGGCACTAACGCCCCAACGCCCCGGCCGGAACCGATTGGCCCGCCGCTTTTCCGTTGACAACGGGGGGCCCAAAAGCCTACAGGTACTACCAGCGAACCGGGCGTTTCCCTTCGAGGGGCAACTCCAGAGTCGATGGAATCGTGAACCAGAGGAGACCAAGATGGCCATAGAGAAAGTGCTGATGCCGATGGTTGGGAAGATCTTGTCCGTGGACGTGAAGGCTGGCGACAGCGTGGACTGCGATCAGCAAGTCGGGACGTTTGAATCCATGAAAATGGAAATGCCCATTTTTGCCCCGGCAGCCGGTAAGGTCACCAATCTGGTTGCCAAGGTCGGCGATGTGATTGATTCCGAAGGTCTCTTCTGCGAAATCGAGGGCTAAGGCCACAACGAGAATCGGGTGGGCATGGCCTTTAGATAGGCCCGGAACGCACCCGGTGAATCCAATTCGTCAATCCCCAATACTTTGGCCGAAAATGCACCGGTGCCCCCCGGGAAGGCCGGTTCTGCCACAAACTCCACTTCCGTAAACAGCATGATCTTGGCGCTTTCCGGCCCCTCGTTCAGCGGGAACCGAATGGTCGCCTTGGCCGTCAAGAAGGGCAGCGATCCCGGAGATACCACACCTATGCCGGACGGACCCAACGCAACAACGGTCCCTCGGTAATGCATGTTGCCCAGCGAGTACATGACCGGAACGTCGATTCGGAACCGGCCTCGCTGCGCATTGGTGAAGCGGGTCATCTGTGCCGAAGCTTCTGCAGCCGTTGCCTGAGTCTGAGCCGGAGGGGCCGCCGGCGGTTCAATGGTGTGAAGCGAGACGTTGCTCACGCCGCCGTTGTTGGTGGTGCATCCATCCATGATGTTGGCCGGATAACCCAGGCTGTTGACCAGGAAGTCCGCAAGATACTCTTTGGGGCCCAATGTATAGGCCCGAATCCAGTGCATACCCAGCCCACAACTGCTGCTGTGGCCACGCAGGCTGCGAGTCACTCTAGAAACCCTGGCCAGCAGCCGGATACCGACGTCGCCAGGTTGCCCCGAGAAGTACTCCAGCACCATCATCGTTCCCGATGGGAAAACCATGGGCGACTCTAACATCGCACCGTCCAGACTCAGATCAACGGTCTCCAGACGGACGTGTTCTTGAAGGTAGTGGAAGATGAAGGTCAGCCGATCGTGCCGCCGGTGACTGCCTCGCCGGTCTGTCGTTCGCTTCATCGTTTACCCCCGCTTACTGCGCACCGCCCGACGTGACTTCGCCCGCCAAAGGCGGACCGTCCCCAACACTGCGGTGTTGAAACTTGAGGCCATCCGTATAACACAAGACCCGTTTTGCGTCAACGAGGTTCAAGATCCATAAGGTGCTGGCACAGTTCGGCTACATCCATGTCACTCAGGGTGCGTAAGTCCACGGCAAATCGACCTTTTTCCATGCGTCCGACCACCGCCGGTTCCACACTGCGAAGCGCCAGGGACAGCGCCTCTTCCGAGAACCCCTGCTTCTGAATCAGTACCCCGAACGAGGGCAGTTCCGCCGATGGCAGGGCGCCGCCACCGACCTTGGAAACCATCGGAGTGGCCTCGGCCATAACTCCGGGAATGGCGTTGAGCTGTCTGGCCAGCACCCGAGCGCGCTCTTCCAACAGTGCGGGGGTGGCGTTCAGCATCTGCCACACCGGAATCTCTTGCGGGAACCGGCCCGTCAGATACGAAAGACACACGGCTTCCAATGCTGCCAAGGTCAACTTGTCCGGCCTTAACGCCCGGGTCAGAGGGTGCTTCTTCAGCCGCTGGATCAGAGCCTTGCTTCCCACCACAATCCCGGCTTGCGGCCCACCAAGCAGTTTGTCGCCCGAGAACGAAACCAGGTCCATGCCCTCTTTCACACACCCCGCAACGTCCTGCTCCCCCCCGGAAACATTCCACCCTTCGAACATCAGCCCGCTGCCCAGATCCTCGTAGCTGGCCACACCGTGCTGCCTGCACAGGGCCACCAGTTCCACACGAGGCACATCGTGGACAAAACCCTCCACAGAGTAGTTGGAGCGATGGGCACGCATGACCAGACCGGTTTGGGCACCGATGGCGCGTTCGTAGTCGTGAAGGTGCGTCTTGTTGGTGGTACCCACCTCCCGCAATCTGGCCCCGCCCACCGCCATGATGTCGGGAAGGCGAAACGAGCCGCCAATTTCGATGAGTTCACTTCGGCTGACCACGACCTCTTTGCCGCGGGCCATGGCCGTCAGTACCAGCAGTACCGCCGCCGCATTGTTGTTCACCACCACACAGGCCTCGGCACCCGTCAGCAGCGCCATCAACCGCTCGGCATGCACAAATCGACTGCCCCGTTCACCTGTCTGCAGGTCGAACTCCAGGTTGCAGTACCCTTTCGAGAGTTCACTCATATGCTGCAGTGCAGCATTCCCCAGAGGCGAGCGGCCCAGATTGGTGTGAATCACTACGCCGGTACCGTTCAAAACCCGCACCAGACTGGGGTGAACCCAGGCCAGGGCAGACTGCTTTACCCGGTCCACAAGGATGGACAGGGGTAATTTCCCATCTTCCAGTTCGGGACTCCACTGGCCGGATTTCAGTTCGCCACGAACTTCCTCCAGGACACCACGGGCAGCTTCGACCACAATTCGGTCGGGAAGGGGCTGGCCCTGAAACATCACGTCACCCACCGCGGCTCGAAGCTTTTCGATGGAGGGCAGGGAGCGCATGAACTCCTGCAACGTGGACATCAACGGCCTCCGGTTTGGGGAAACAGGTGAAATACGTTCTCCAAAGAACTCAACTTGGCCGGCAAACCCGGGAACAGGCGCTCCAGCACGGCTTGCCAGCGTTGGGGCAGGGGCGCAAAGAAGGTCAACGGTTCGCCTGACTTGGGGTGCCGAATCTGCAGGATGCCTGCGTGCAGCAAGGGACCCTCTTCAATCGCTTCGGCCTCCAGTCGCTGCCAGACCTGCTGTCGAGAGAGGCCATAAAGCGTGTCGCCGGCCACGGGCCAGCCGTTGTCAGCCAGGTGAACGCGAATCTGATGCGTTCGCCCTGTCAGAATGCGTACGGCAAGCAGGCTGAAATTGGCCGTAGAAGCCACTTTGCGCCACATCGTAATCGAATCTCGGCCGGTGGCTTCCACACTGCTGTATCGTTTGCGATCCCCCGGATGGCGGGCGATGGGGCGGTCGATGACGCCGGAATCGGCCACGGGAATTCCGCAAATCAGAGCAAAATAGCCCTTGAATACCTTTCGGTTCAGGAACTGCAGCATCAGTTGTTCCCGGCCCAGGGTGGTACGGCCTACGGCCAGGCAACCCGACGTGCCACGGTCCAGCCGGTGTACAATTCCCGGGCGCTGCCCGCCATCCCGCAAGTCGGGGAAGGCGTGCAACATGCCGTTGACCAGTGTGCCGTCGGCGTGACCCGCTGCCGGATGCACAACCAGCCCAGCCGGTTTGTTCACGATCACCAGATCCGGGTCCACGTGCAGAAACTCAAGCCCCAGGTCCTGGGCCACCAGCGTCGATGGCAACGACGGAAGCGGCATATAGGCCACGTCCATGCCAGTCTTAAGGGCCAACCCCGTTTTGGGCGCCACAAACCCGTCTACCAATACCCGCCCATCCCGAATTGCATGCTGCAATTGAGAGCGGGTGATATCCGGCATGCGCCCTTGAAGGAAGCGGTCCAACCGCACACCCGCCTCGGCGGGCTCCACGGCGAAGGAGACTTCACCCCCACCGATGTCTGCGTCGGCCTGGCCGTCAAATTCTGTTTCACCCGTAAATTCAGTCATCCCAACCCCCCGGCAAAGCAACCCCGATCAAAATAAAACCATGTCTGATGGACGATGGACGATGGACGATGGACGATGGACGATGGACGATGGACGATGGACGATGGA
>CAYTWV010000067.1:8282-13018 GCA_964442235.1 uncultured Myxococcales bacterium
CGACACAGCACAGCACAGTCCGACCGGTGTGTCTGTGCCACGACCGTAAGGGAGTGGGCATCCGATTGATGCCGTCCGGACAAGCGCAGCCTTTGGGGTACTATACCGCTCACCCTTTCAACCGCAGGTTATCAATCAAGCGCGTTTTTCCCATGAATGCGGCGATGGCAGCATGGGCGCGTTCGGAGATGGTCTCGAGTTCTTCCAGATCGTCGGGATTAAAGACGGCGATGTAGTCTACTTTGGCACCGGCTTCGGCGATGATGGATGCCATCTTCTGCCGAATGGCGATGGCGTCGGTTTCGCCGGCTTCCACAACCTTGCGGGCTTCGCGCAGCGCCCGGATCACACACGTGGCGCGCTGGCGCTCATCGGGCGTCAAGAAGGTATTTCTGGACGACATGGCCAGCCCGTCGGCTTCCCGAACGGTGGTGCCTTCAACGATTTGAATGGGAAGGGTCAAATCTCGGGTCATGCGGCGGATGACTTGAAGCTGTTGATAGTCTTTGGCACCGAATGCGGCGACGTGGGGCATGCAGGAGGTGAACAGCTTCAGCACGACGGTAGCGACCCCTCGAAAGTGGCCGGGGCGACGCAGTCCGCACAAGTGTTGAGGCAGCTTCTCGACTTCGACGTGGGTTTGGAATCCGGGGGGATACATGTCGCCGACTTCAGGCAGGAAGACTGCGTCCACGCCGGCCTGATCCAGCAGGGCCAGGTCTCGAGCTTCGTCCCTTGGATAGCGGTCGAAGTCTTCCGAAGGCCCGAACTGAATGGGATTTACGAAGATGCTGACCACCACGACGTCGGCATGTTGCCGAACGGTATCCACCAGCGAAATGTGGCCGCTGTGCAGGTATCCCATGGTGGGAACCAACCCCACGCGTTTTCCTTCACGGCGATATCGGAACGCCCACTCTTGCATGGCGCCGATGGTGCGAATGATGTCCATTTTGCTCCTATTCGAATCCGTGTTCGGGGCCCGGGAAGCGACCTTCCCGCACCTCGGTGCCGAATTGGGCCACGGCTTCTTTGACCACGGGAGAAAGTTGTGCAAAGCGTTTTACAAAGCGGGGCTTGAAGCGTTCGTCCAAGCCCAGCAAATCGTGCAGAACCAGCACCTGACCGCTGCAATGGTGACCGGCGCCAATGCCGATGGTGGGCACCGAGATCATATCGGTAATTTTCTGGGCCAGAGCCGTGAGGATGCAGTCCAACACCATGGCAAACACCCCGGCATCTCCCAGGGCTTTGGCGTCGGAAATCAGGGTCGCTGCCGCTTCCTGGTCTCGGCCCTGAATCTTGTAGCCGCCGAATTCATGGTAGGACTGAGGCGTCAGGCCCAAATGTCCCATGACCGGGATTCCCGCCTGAACCATCCGACGTACGGTTTCGGCGACCCGCTGCCCGCCCTCCAGTTTGACGGCCTCGGCCCGCCCTTCCTGAAGCAGCCGCCCTGCATTACGCACGGCTTCGTCGGCGTTCACCTGATAGGTCATAAAGGGCATATCCGCAATCAACAGCGCTCGGCCAAGTCCCCTGGAGACGGCCCGGCAGTGATAGATGATATCTTCAAGGGTGACCGGCAGGGTGGTCTCGTGCCCCTGAATGACATTTCCCAGCGAATCTCCAACCAGCACTGCGTCCACCCCGGCCTCGTCGACCAGACGGGCGAACGTGGCGTCATAGGCGGTGACCACAACGATACGTTTGCCCGAGCGTCGCATACCCCGAATCCGGGGCACGGTCATCTTGTCTGCATGCACAGCGTCCTCCCCACAGCAACGGGGGCAAGCATAAGCGCCAATGGATTTCTTTGCAATGAACGGGCGCCCCTACGCCTTCCAAAATTCCTTTGACTTTGACCCCCGGCAAGGCTATGGTCCGCCCCATTGCAGCGCCGTCTGCAAAATACGTTGATAAGGGGGTAGTACAGAAGTATGGACAAGATTTTTGATGACAGCGACGATTTCGGAAAGCTTCTTGCAGAGCATGAGTCGACTAATCAGGTCCGTGAGGGCGAGATAGTTGACGGCAAGGTCGTATTGGTCACCAAGGACTACGTCATGGTGGACATCGGCCACAAGTCCGAGGGCCGCATCCCTATCGATGAATTCATCGGGGTGGACGGCAAGGTCACGGTCAAGGAAGGCGACAGAATCAGCGTCTATGTCGATGAAGTCGACAGCGAAGACGGCCTGGCTCAGCTTTCCAAAGACAAGGCGGACAAGCTGCGAATCTGGGACGAAATCGACCGAGCGTGCGAGCGTGGCGAGCTTGTGGAAGGCTTGATCACGGGGCGCGTCAAGGGCGGCCTCACCGTCGACATCGGCGTCAAGGCCTTCCTTCCGGGAAGCCAGGTGGACCTCCGCCCGGTGCGCAACCTGGAGAAGTTCATCGGTCAGCGTTACAAGTTCAAGATTATTAAGTTCAATAAGAAGCGCGGCAATATCGTGCTTTCCCGCCGAGCCCTCCTCGAAAAGGAACGGCAGGAACTTAAGGAACGCACACTCGAGAAGATCGAGGAAGGCAGCATCATCGACGGCATCGTCAAGAACATCACGGACTACGGCTGTTTCGTAGACCTGGGTGGCATCGACGGTCTGCTGCACATCACCGACATGTCCTGGGGCCGAGTCAATCACCCCAGCGAACTGTTCAAGGTGGGCGATGAAGTCCGCGTCAAGGTGCTGAAGTTCGATGCCGAAGCCGAGCGCGTCTCGCTGGGCCTGAAGCAACTGACCGAAGACCCCTGGACCAAGCTTGCCGGCAAGTATCAGGTCAACCAGCGCGTCAACGGCAAGGTCGTCAACCTGACCGAATACGGTGCATTCGTCGAAATCGAAGAAGGCATCGAGGGTCTCGTTCACGTCTCCGAGATGTCCTGGGTCAAGCGCATTAAGCACCCGAACCAGATGGTTTCCGTGGGCGATGTGGTTGAGACCATCATCCTCGAAGTCGACTCGGCCAACCGCCGCCTCTCGCTGGGCATGAAGCAGATCGAAGAGAACCCCTGGGACCGTCTGAAGAAGACCTACCCCGAGGGCGCTGTCATCCGCTCCAAGGTCCGCAACGTCACCAACTTCGGCGTCTTTGTGGGCATCGAAGACGGTATCGACGGCTTGATCCACGTCTCCGACATTTCTTGGTCCAACAAGGCCAAGAATCCCATGGAACTCTTCAAGAAGGGCCAGGATGTCGAAGCGAAGGTCATCTCCATCGACGTCGAGAATCAGCGCTTCAGCCTGTCCATCAAGGATCTGTATCCCGATCCGTGGCAGGATTGCGACCGCCGCTTCCCCATCGGGACGGTTATCGAAGGCAAGTGCACGAAGGTGTTCGACTTTGGCGCCGTGATCGAGATCTCCGACGAGATCGAAGGTCTGGTCCACATCACCGAGATGTCCGAAGACAAGATCCAGGACATCCACAAGGTGGTCAAAGAAGGCGACCAGCTCCGAGCCAAGGTCATCAGCCTGATCCCCGAAGAGCGCAAGATCGGCCTCTCCGTCAAGCGTCTGCTCGAGTCTGAAGCCCGGGAGACCTCGGAAGAGATCGCCCGTCGCCAGAAGGCCCGCTCCGGAACCGTCATGGGCGACCTGCTCCGTGAACGTTTCGGCGAGAAGCTGGAAGGGTTCTCCGATAAGGACAAGCGCTAATCCCGTCGGCCGGCACGCCGAAAATTCCGGCGTGCACCCGGCCCCTGGGCATTCCCCGTTTCCCTCTCCATTCCCAATTCTCCCTCAATCCACATTTTGCACATTGCACATTGCACGTGCGGCAACTCGTTGCCATACTTGCTTGGCGTCTTGGGTGACGTAGGAGGTGCCATGCGACTGACTCTGGTCGGAAGTGCGGTTCATCTGCCTGGCGTGAGCGAGGAATCGGCCCGCTACAACCTGGCTACCGGATACTTGGAAGCCTATGTCCGGCATCGCCTGGACTTTGTGGATGTGCGGCGTCTGGAACTGCCTATCACCCTGGACAGGCCCGAATTTGCCGAAGATGCCGTGGCCCGTATCCTGGCCACAGAGCCCGACGTTCTTGGAATCTCCAGCTACACCTGGGATGTGGACGCCTTCAAGGCCATCCTGCCCGAACTGCGCCGACGAGCGCCTCGTGTGAAGTTCATTCTGGGCGGCCCCACAGCGACCTTTGATGCTCCCAACATGATGGCCGAATTTCCCCAGTTGGATGTGGCCGTGCGAGGGGAGGGCGAAGAGACTCTGGTCGAATTGCTGGATGGCGGATTTGAACGCCTGGCCGAAGTTAACGGTCTGGTTTACCGGGATGGCGACCAGCTAAAAGAGACTCCTCCTCGCCCGCCTATGCCGGACATGGTGGGACTTCAGTCGCCCTACTTGTCGGGCGTGATGTCGCCCCCCAAAAACAACCTTATGATCGAGTGTTCCCGGGGCTGCCTGTTCCGCTGCAAATACTGCGCATGGAAGAACTTCATGGGCGGTGTGCGCTACACCCCCTATGCCACCGTGGAAGCCGAGGTTCGCTGGGCCCTGGAACTTGGATACCAGCATGCCTTCATCCTGGATTCGGCCATCAATTTCGACACGCAGCGATTGACCACACTCATGGATGTGCTTCGCAGGGCCGTGTTGCCGGCGGGGGCCATGCGGTTCAGCTACTTCCTGAGCCATTTGCACGTGAATTCGGAGCAAATTCGGGCCCTTTCCGGGGTCTCTACCCACGAAATCTATGTGGGTCTGGAGAGTGTCCAG
>CAYTWV010000068.1:0-12942 GCA_964442235.1 uncultured Myxococcales bacterium
GGAGCCGGGGCGGGGGCAGGCGCAGCGGCCGCTGTGGGGGCCGGGGCCGCCGTCGGGGCTGGCGCAACCGCAGGAGCGGGGGCCGCAGCCGGGGCCGGTTGGGCAGCGGGGGCAGGCGCAGCGGCCGGAGTTTCAACCTTCGGCGCGTCGGCCTTGGGCTGGTCCGTCGCGGGCTGCTCTTTGTTGCAGGCAGACAGGCTGAAAAGTGTCATGGCCAGGAATACTAGGGTCCTCTTCATGGGTGAAACCTCTTGGTTTGAAGTCGCAACGCTTGTACCGTGGACGTGAAGCCAGGGCAAGTGAAAAGGGGGCCGAACGATGATGCCAAACGGGTTGCGGTGGGCCGCAGTGTGGGTGTCACTGGGGGTTTGGGGTTGTGCCGATGGGGCGGTTGGCGACGCACCGGACACGCCGCTTCTTGCCGATGCTGCGCTCACTGTTGATGCACGCGATGTGTCGAGCGATTTGGCGGCGTGGGATGTCGAGGTGAACGACGTCAACGTGCCGGACCAGAAGGACAGTCGTACCGGCCTTGGCCCGCTGGTGGTGATGACGTTTAATACGGGGACCTCGTTGAAGCCTCCTGCCGGTGCAGAGAATCAGGGATTTCAGGCGCAACAGGCGGCCTGGTGCGACCAGTGGTACGGCAACGGCCTGGCATGGAAGCCATTCGTAGAGGATGCCCGGCGGTTCATTGCCGAAGTCAGTCCTGACGTTGTGGTTTTTCAAGAGATTTTCTACAGCGGGGATTGTCCGCTGATCCCTTCGGAGGCCCAAGCGGGCTTCGTCTGCCAGACGTGGAAAGAGGGTGACCCGACGGTGGTTCAGGTGGTGACGGGCGGGGATTATCAAGTGATGTGTAATCTTGGCAAATCGGACAAGTGTGCGGCGGTCCACAAACGGTTGGGCCGGTTCTTGGGGTGCGACGGCGATTTCTGTTTGGAGGGGATGGCCGGGGGAACCGTGGAGGGTTGCGGCAAGGGGTCGCGCATCGGTCGAGGAGTGGTTCAACTTGCCGCGGGCGGGACGCTGACGGTGGTCAACGTTCATGGTTCTTCAGGGTTTAAGGAAGAGGATTCGTTGTGCCGGTCCAGGCAGTTTGACCAGATTTTCAAAGACTTGGGGGATGGCCAGCCTGCGGCCAACGGGGATCTGAACCTGATTCTGGGCGATTTCAACACCGATCCAGGCGTCATGGTGGACAGTGATCCCAGCGCCAAACACCTGCTTGAGCTTGTGGGCAACGGGACGCAGTTCCATTTCATCACAGGATTTGGTCCCGAGGCCGAGAAGACCTATGCCGGCCTGTTCACCATCGACCATGTGATCAGCGACGGGTTGAACGGAACGTGCTGGACCGCCGGCGTCACCTTGGGTCACCCTGCGGTGTCGGCCTCGGTGGGCTTTGATCATCACCCAACGGTCTGTGTGGTCGAGCAGACCTCCGGAAGGTAGACACGGAAGCAAGTGCCCTTGCCCACCTGGCTTTCGAATTCGATGGCGCCGCCCAGCCCCTTGACGATGCCATGCACGACGGCCAGCCCCAGCCCATTTCCCTGGCCATGAGGCCTGCCCGAGAAGAAGGGCTCAAAGATGTGTTCCCGCATCTCATCGGGGATTCCCGTGCCCGTGTCCGAGACCGAAAGTTGAACCCACCGGCCCTGTGCAGGTAGGCCAGGTAAGAGAGAATCCGGCCCAGGTGCGGCTGAGACGGATGCGTCAGTGACCGACACAAAGAGCACACCGCCTTGCGGCATGGCCTGCCAGGCGTTGGTGAACAGATTCAAGACGACTTGCTGAATCCGTGCCGCATCCCCACGAACCTGTACCGGGTCGCCCAGTTCCATGACCAACTGGATGCTCGGCGAAAGCGACGGTTTGGCCAGCGCCAGAGTTTGGCGAACCACCTGAGTCAACTCGCAGGCACCGGAGTCGTTTCGGGCTTGCCTGCTGAAGGCCAGAATCTGCTGTACCAGGTCACTGGCCCTTTGGATGCCGTCGCCGATTTTGTCCAATGTCTCCTTGGCGGGACTCTGGTCGGGAAGTTGGCGATGGGCGATGTCCAGGAACGCAAAGAGGTAGCCGAGGATATTGTTAAAGTCGTGAGCGATACCGCCCGATAAGGTTCCAAGAGAGTCCAGCCGATGGATTCGATGGATGCGGTCCAGTAAATCCGCATTCTGGGCCGCCATTTGGTGGATTTCGGTCTGTTCCACCAGGACCTCGATGGCCCCGGCCACGCCAGGTCCGCTTCCCAACGGGGCAGCGGTGCTGGTGAAATGGCGAGTTGCGCCCTTGGGGTCGACCCAGACCGAGGTCCGTTGTTGGACGCCGCCACCTTCAAGGGTAGCCAGGCCAGCCAGCCCCTCCAGGGGGGCATCGGGCTCAGCCGAAGCGGGTGTTTTCAGACCTGCCTCGGTGCACACCTCCAGCCAAAGTCTCCCGGCCAGGGCCTGCCTGGGGTGGCCCAACAGGAGTTCCATGGCTTTGTTGGCGAAGCGGATTTGGGTGCGTGGATCCACCACGACCAGTGGCACCGGCACCATGTCCAGGACGGTCACAAAGGCGTCCAACAGATCGTTAATCTGAAGAACCGTGGGTCGAAAGTCCGCTCCTTGCTCTTGGGGGCTTCCTTTTGCACACAATTCCCCTTCGTGCACACGCCGTCCCAGATTGGCGATTTCACTCGTCACTCGGGAGATGGCCAGGACAATGTGCCGTGACAGGACCAGCCCCAGGATCAGGACGGCCAACGCACTCAGGCCCAGCACCAGAAGGATGCGACTATTAAAGGCGCTGTCGATTTGGCCTTTGATTTCTTCTTCTTCCATTTCGGCCACCAGAGCCCACTTCACTTCGCCCACGTGAATCGGGGCGAAGGAAGCCAGCGTCACGCGACCCCGGTAGTTTTCGGCCGTTACAGAACCACTTTGCCCATCCAACGCCATGTTTACGGCCTGTGTCTCCATCGTTGCCGGGTGGAAGTCGTGTTTGAACGATTCGGCCACCGAATGGGTGTCAGCCTGAAGGATCGAGTCGGATCGCATCCGGTAATCGGGGCCAACCAGATAGGACTCGCCGGTGGTTCCCATGCCCGCTTGATCGGCCAGAATCTCCTGGATTCCGTCCATCCCCACCTGCAAGGCCACAATGGCCGCTACAGTGCCGTCCTTGTCCAGTACGGGTGCTGCCACAAACTGCGCTGCGGCGCTAAACGAGGGCTGATAGAGCCGGGTGTCGGATAGAGCCTGGCGGGACCCATTTCGGATAGCCGACCAGACGTCGGCCAGCGGAGAATCCCAATCGGGCACACGAGTTGCAAAATCGCTCTCCTTTTCCACAGAGAAACAAACGTCGCCCGTCTCTTTGTCCAAGATAAATACGTCGTAATATCGAAGTTCCCGCCGGAATTCCTTGAAGTAGTCGACATACTTGTCGTGGATCTCTATGTACTTCTTTGGAGCCTGGAACCGCCCGCCGTTTTGCCCAACAAACTCCTGAAGGCCAGCACCCTTGGCCTGGTGAAACGCCGAACACAACTGTTCGCTGGCCTCTTTGACAAAGGGGTTGGAGGCCAGGGTTCGCACATCCCGGAAGCGCTGTTCAAAATGGCGTTGGATCTGGGCTCGTTTCAGACTGGCTACCGAATCCAGTTGCTGCATGGCCCGGCCTTGAAGGGCCTGGGTTCCTGCGTTCAAGGCCAGCAGGGCAATGGCCAGAATGGGAAGCAGTCCGGCCAGCAGGAATCCACTTACAACCAAAAACCGAATCGGGATGTCTCGGACCAGCGAATGTTTGCCCTTTTCGCCAGTTCCTGCCTGCGTCGAGACCTTGGCCCCGCCTGCGGAAGATTCATGCCGGGTGACCTGTTTCATTACGAGCCGCTAACGGAAGCCACGGGTCCGATGAATTTGTAGCAGACACATCGGACCGTCTCCAGGTACTGGGATGCTGCCCCCAACTTCTTTCGAAGACCGCTGACTTGATAGTCCACCACACGATCGGTGATGGCATAGTCCGTGCCCCGGATTTCGTCCAGGATCTGGTCTCGTGTAAGCACACGCCCCGGCTTTCTGACCAACAACATCAGGATCTCGAATTCGGTCTTGGTCAATAAGACCTTGGTGCCTTCCACCCAGACCTCTCGGGCGGCCGCATCGATGCGCAGCATGCCCCTCTCTTCGGGAATCGGAGGCAAAACCGAAGCGCTTTTGCGTCGCAACAGGGCCCGAATCCGGGCCAGCAGGACCTGCGGCTGGAATGGCTTGGTCAGGTAGTCATCGGCATAGGTCTCAAGTCCGGCAACGATGTCATCCACGCCCCCTCGGGCACTTAACATCAGAACCAACGAGCCTCGGGTGGCCGGAGAGGCCTTCAGCCTGCGGCAGACCTCAAAACCATCGATGTCGGGAAGGTTCAAATCCAGCAAAACCAGGTCCGGCGGCGCTTCCGACGCCCATTCACAGCCGCGCAATCCACTGGGAGTGGAGCGCACCGCAAACCCTTCCATCTCCAGGATGTAGGTCAAACTCTGAAGCAGGTTCAGTTCGTCTTCGATGAACAGAATGGTCGTGGCCATCAGTCAGCCTCACTTGGGGGCCCGCAAACCCACTGATGCTTTCGATTCTCTACCCCGCAGCCCCGGCGCAATCAAGCGAAACAGGATCACCGGGACCGCAGGCCCTGTCGAAAGGGCGCAATCGGACGCCCACTCCGATCCCTCGTTGTTCGTGCGGGTCTGAAAATCTGGCGTGACAAGTCCAGACAGAATCCAAATGGGATCCAAACACTCCGGCCAAATGGCTGTGATATGCAGACCGCTTCCCCGCGCTTCTACCCGGAGGGTCCGGGCCGGCAAGGGCAGCAGGAGGTTCAATATGCCATTCGACACAGGAAACACCGGGTTTATGTTGTTGGCGACCAGTCTGGTCATGCTGATGACGCCTGGCCTGGCGTTCTTCTACGGAGGCCTTGTGGGCCGGAAGAACGTGTTGGCCATCATGATCCAGAGCTACGTCTCCATGGGAGTGACCACCGTCTTGTGGGTGACCGTGGGATACTCGATGTGTTTTGGCCCGGATGTGATGGGAATCATTGGCAATTTGGATCATGCCTTCTTGCGGGGCATCTCCATTGACCAGGCGCTTTCAATTAACAACAACATCCCGCTGCTGGTCTTCGTGGCCTACCAGATGATGTTTGCAATCATCACGCCTGCCTTGATCACGGGCGCCTTTGCAAACCGAGTGTCGTTTAAGGCCTATTTGATCTTCCTGGTCTTGTGGCTGTTGTTTGTCTACTTCCCGTTTGCGCACATGGTGTGGGGCGGCGGCATCTTGCAGCAGTGGGGCGTTCTGGACTTCGCTGGCGGCATCGTGGTTCACGCCATCGCCGGTATGGCCGCTCTGGCCAGTGTCTTTTATGTGGGCAAGCGCAAGGTGGCCGACAGTATTCCACACAGCATTCCGCTGGTGGCCCTGGGCACCGGTTTGTTGTGGTTCGGTTGGTACGGGTTTAATGCAGGCAGCGAACTTCGCGTGGATAGCGTGACGGCGCTGGCGTTCCTGAACACCGACGTGGCGGCATCGTTTGCCGGCGTAACCTGGTTGATCATCGAGTGGAGCAAGACTCGAAAGCCCAAGTTCGTTGGCCTGTTGACGGGCTCGGTGGCCGGTTTGGCGACCATCACACCCGCTGCTGGATTTGTGACCACGGAATCGGCCATGATTATCGGTATCCTGGCTGGTTTGATCTGCTACTATGCCGTGGCGTTGAAGAACAAGCTGGGCTGGGATGACGCCCTGGACGTTTGGGGTGTTCACGGTGTCGGAGGCATCCTGGGCGTAGTGGCTCTGGGCGTTTTTGGAACCGTGGCGGTGAATTCGTCGGGTGCTGATGGCCTGTTGTATGGCGGCACGGGGTTCTTCCTGAAGCAGGTTGTGGCCGTGGTTGGAGCGTCCATTTATGCCTTTGTCTTCTCGTATGCCATGCTGGCCGTGATCAACAAGATCACGCCGGTTCGTGTAAGCGAAGCAGAAGAGAGGGGCCTGGACGAAGGGCTGCACGGCGAAATCGCTTACGTGGACGGAAAGACCTTCGAAGGCTAAATTGGTCCAAGGAGTGAAACATGAGAACTTTGGTCCTTTCGATGACATTGTTGGGTATCCTGGTTCCGAATCTGGACTGCCGTGCGGACGAATCGGATCCGGTGGGATTGGCCGCCGACGTGGGGATCTCGTCGGCCTACTACTTCCGAGGGTTCAACGTCTTCCAAAAAGACGAACAGATGGACCAGCACTTCCTTCTGGCTCCGTCCCTGACCTATTCCCTGCCTGGCACGTCGTTGCAGGTCGGGTATTGGGGGGCCTTCCAACTCACGGGGGATAATGCCTCGGTCAAAGTGGATGGCGGTGCGGGTGCCGAGCAGGACTTGTGGGTTGGATACAGCTATTCGTTGTCCGAGACCCTGCTTCTGGCAGGAACTCTGACGGCCTACTACTATCCCTTGGCCAAGAAAGAAGTTGCCGGCACGGACAACGCATTCTATTTGGAGCCGCAGGCGGCCCTGACCTGGAGCAACGTGGTCGACCTGAGTCTTCGCCTTGCTTACATGCACGGAGCCCAAGAGGCGCTGAAGTTCGGTCGGTATGTTTATGTCTCTCCCATGGCCGCCAAGAACCTGCTTTTGAACGACCTGTTGACCTTGTCCTTCGCTGCGACCGTGGGCTACAAGGCGTTCATCGAGGACGGAATCAAGGACAACGTCTGGGACGCTGGGCTCTCGGTGGCCCTGCCCATCAGCCTTCCCCACGGGATGTACGTGAAGCCGTCGCTTAGCCTGGTCTGGACCAACTTCGAGTCCAAAGAGATCGCCGACGAGTTGGGGGCCTGCGGCTCTGTCAACGTCGGTATCGCCCTGTAGCCAGGTTCTCTTACCGACTTATTCCCTCTCTCATCCATCTCCCCGCCTAACCGACCCTAAACTTGCCCATGCCTTGAAGAGTCCCTAGAATTGCCCCTCAGCGAGGGACAAACATGAAGATATCCAATGGGTTTTGGGCAATCGCGCTGGCGTTAACCGTGGCAGCGTGCAGCCAGCAATCTTCCAATGAGTCCGCCGATGCAGTCTTGGACGCCAGCGATGTGGCTGGGCAGGAGCTTACGATAGATTCTTATGTCGAACCCGATCTGGGTGGGCAGGATCTTGTGGGGCGCCAGGACGTGCCAAGCGACCTTGGAGCGGACTCTACGACCGATGCTTCGAACTTTGACACGGCGGCGGATGTGGCCGTCGATGCCCAGGACGTGGCCGCGGATATGGCCGAAGTGGATTCGACCCTTCCGCTTGTTTGTGAACCGGGCACCGAGAATTGTGACGGCGACCTGGAGAACCGCTGCGAAGCGGTGATCGGCAGCATCGAACACTGCGCCGGCTGCAATGATGCATGTTCCAAAACCAATGCCCTGCCGGAGTGCGTGGCCGGTGCCTGTTTGTTGACCTGTACCGCTGGCTGGGGTGATTGCAACGAGGATGTGGCCGATGGCTGTGAACAAAGCCTATTGGAAAACGGCTCTTGTGGCCAATGTGGGAAGACCTGCCCCGGGATCTGCGTGGCCGGCTCGTGCACGCAGTGCGACGCTGGGCTTGCGCTGGATTCCTCTGACCCCCTCGACGCTCTGAAGGCCATGGGAATCTGTGAAGGGGTGGTCTCGGCCAAATGGGTGCTTCCCGATGGTGCGGATCCGCAGCCTGCTACTCTGGTGAACTACGATTTGGGCCACGGGATCCTGTCCGGATTTGGCCCCAATGTGCCGACGCTGGAAGGGGGCAAGCTGCTTTCCCTTTCCTCGGGCACGGCCAGAACCCCTACGGATCCCGGCTACTCCACTCCGGGTGGGTTTAACAAGCAATATGCCAGTGGTGCACCGGCGGGTTTCCCCATGGAATCTCCAGCGTGTCCCGGTGTCGTCACCGGACAGCCCTACGACGGTATCGCCCTGGAAGTGACGCTGCAGGTCCCGGACTTTGTTGTGGGGTACTCGTTTGCGTCGAATTTCTATACGTATGAGTGGCCAGCGTATATATGCAGTTCATATAATGACTTTTTTGTGGTTCTTCAGTCCCCGATGCCTGCCGGGATGAACAACGGCAATGTGGTGTTTGATGCCATGGGAAATCCTATCAGCGTGAACAGCGCCTTCATGCAGGTATGCGGATGTGAGGGTGGCCCGCCCTGCGTGGCCGGGGGCGTCAACTTCGAGTGTAATCTGGGAACCTCTATGCTTGTGGGCACGGGGTTTGGCAATGACGGGATGTCCAGCGACCATGCTGCCACGGGCTGGTTGCGCACCACTTCGCCGGTGCAACCCGGAAGCCAGATCACGTTGCGTTTCACCATCTATGATTCGGGGGATGGGATCCTGGATTCCACGGTGCTTCTGGATAGTTTCCAGTGGATTGTGGACCCAGTGGTCTTGGGGACGAATCCCCTATAGCCCGGGGGCTATTGGTTGGCCGGCAACAGTTCGGGGGCGTGTTTTTCCACGGCAGCTTCGAAAATCATCAGATACTCCAAGAGCAAATTTCTGAAGGATTCTGCACGGTTAGGTAGCGGCGAACGGTGCGAAACGGCCAGCTTGCGAGTTCGCAAGTAGTGTTTCGGCATGCGTTCAAGGCTGGCCAGAACCAGGTCAAACGTGACGGGACCAATGGCCAACGTCATCCGAATGGCCGAAGGACCAGCGGGGTCCGTTGGCGTCAAAGGTTCTTCCCAGACCGACTCTACACGAAAGGAACCAAAGCGCGGATTGCGGCTCGAAACGGCCTTGGCCAAAAACTCCAATTTTTGCCTTCGCCCGAACTCCGGCACTGCGGGCCCCCGGATTTCGGCAAACTGTCCGTAGGCCTCCAGGGCGCGCTGAAGAATGGAAAAGGTGTCGGACTGCGAGGGGCCGGCCAGCAGGGTTTGGACTACCTGGAGTGCAAACAGGTCCGGGCGGCGAAAGATCTCCTGGGTCTGAGAGGTCCTTAAGATGGCCTCGTACAGTGGGTCTTTGCGCAACACGGTGTCGTCAATCTTGTCCTGCAGCGCCGCAGCACTGAAGCGCACGGTCAGGGCAAACGCTGTGGCCATGCGAGGGTCCTTGAAACGCCACGGTTGCAGGGAATCCAACGAGATATTGTTGGCGGCCGGCTGGTAGAGGAACGCCGCATCCTCCCATTCTTGACTCAGCACCCCGACGTCTTGTTGCGCCAGGACCAGGACGGGTGAGCCGATGAAGAGTTGTAGGGGGGTGTATAGCCAAACGCCTTTGGGGTCAAAGCCCCGCTCCATGCCTTTGAGCAACCCCTCGTGGAATTCCTCCAGAGTGGTCCACGGCGTACAGGTGATATAGCCCCAGTTGGGGTCGAAATCGAAGTGGTTCGGGAATGACTTCTTGAGGCCCGCCAACAGCCCCATGGCCAGGTCTTGTTGTTCCAGCGAGATCTGTTTGTGCAGCCGCTGGTTCTCCGAGGGGACCAGGTTTTCGGCGCCCATGCGCAACAGTTCGACAAAATGGCCTTGGACGGAGAGGCGCTGCACAAAGCGCTCTAACTCTTGTGCACGTTGCACGACTCTGTCGGCCCGAGGCTCGAAAAAGAAGCGGGTGGGGGGCAGGTTCAACGGCAAAAGGGCATCTGCCAGCGCATCCAATCGATGGAACAGCCGAATGTCCATCAGGTGAACGCGGTTGCTGTAACGGCTGGGCAGCGGGGTGTTGACCATCGCCGTCAGTTGGCGAAGACACAGTTCAAGGGGGTCTCTGGCCAAGTCGGAGGATGGGCCGCGATACCAGGTGCAAAACGCACAGCCAAAATCATGGACACACTCGGAAAGATCCAGCGAAGCGTACGCAGGCTCAGAGGCCACCGGCGTTTTGAAGTCGCAGGTGATCCCGCCGGGCGCCATGATGCGAGGCGGAGACTCTAGGACCCTTTGGTTGGCCAGTGTGCACGCATAGTTGGGGGGCCAGGCGTCGGCGATATACGCCGTTTTCGCCGGGGCTTTCGTCGAATCTGCCCCAAGCCAGGCCATCAACCAGCCGTTTTGTTCAAAGAGGTCTGCCTGTCGGCGGCGCTGGGTTGTGGGGACCGTGCCGCGCAGGAACTGGTAGAGAGTCTGGACCGAGCCCTCGGAATCCGAGTCGGTCAAAGCCAGAAATTGTGCCTTTGGACTGATTCGTTGCAGGGCCGATACCAGTTCCAGACAGGGTTCGTGGGTTAACAGGATGTGGGTCGGCAGAAGCGCTTGAGCGGCCTGCTCCAACCTTTGGGCGGATTCGGCATCAAGCTGGACACATTGCAGGAAGCCATCGGCCTTACTGGTCAAAGTTCGCACGTCGGCGCCGAAACAAAACCAATCAGCCTTCCCGCCCAAATGGCAGACGGCGCCCTGGATGAAGGGGAAGAGGCGTGCGGCATAAACCCAGCGCTCATCTGTCACAAACTCGACCAGAAGCACCCGCAGGTTGCTGGCCGACACGGCACCGTCGGGGTTCAAGGGCACCTCCCGGTCTTCCAAGAAGCGAGTGTTGGCTTAGCGATTGCCATCGTCTCTGCGCCCACGGCCCGAGTCGTCAATGGAGGCCAACTCTCCAGGGTATGGTTCAAAAAAGTACTGGTCGGCCAGATATTTGATGTTGAAGCGTTCGACCCAGGAGCGTGCCACGGTCAACGGGACACTGAGCGGGGTTTTCTGCTCACGATACCGTTCCAGCTCCGCCAGATAGTGGGCTCGCTCTTTGCTGGTCAGGCCCTTGAAATACCCCAAAACATGTTCCAGTACGTTGATATTGGAGGTGTACCGCGGCACACGATTAAAGGCGTTACCCAATGTGCTCTGGTACAAATCGAAGACGTCCGGAACGGGCAGGTGTTCGTGGTTGGCCGTGATCTGGCCTAGCTTGCGCATATCGGTCTGGCTGCATGCCATCAATTGCAGTTTCACCCGGGAGTGGAACGCAATAAGCCCGTTCATGGACTCGTTGCGTGCGCGCAGCTCTCGCAGTTCCGCACGGATGAAGAGGTGCGTCAGAAAATGCTCCCGAAGGCGGAAATTGGTCAATCTGCCCTCGTCCTCCACAGGCAGGTGCCCGAATTGGGTCAAAACCAGCCCGCCAAGGATCCCTGTCGCCTTGTCCTGCACCAGACGGTTCCCGTCTTGATAGACCGGAACGTCCTTAAATCCGCACGTCGCACAGCGGCTCTTCAACAGGAACCCATCCACGGCCTCCAACGACCCCAGGAAGTTACTGCAGAGGGTTCGGATTCGATCCGTGTAGTCCTCATTGGTTCCAACCTGGACCAGACGATCCTGGTCTTGGGTACGCACCAGCTTCAAGGGCTCTCGCCGGCCGGTCAGGCCGACTTCGGACTCGGGGCAAAAGGGGATCACCTTGACTCGATTGGCCAGATTGGAGATGAACTTCTCCTGAATGGGCTCGGAGTCAAAGCGGCAGTTGCCAAAGCCCAGGCAGCGGCTGACGACAACGACGGGTTTGGGGAAATGGCGCATGGAACCCCCACGAACAGTACGCCCCACCCGGGGCGACTCAATTCCTGAATGACGGGAAAATCTTGTCTAGGCGAGAATAGGGCCGGATGGGCTACTTTTTCAAGATATCCTTGTCGATGGCTTCGATGATCTTGTCAGACTCTTTGCCGCCTTCCCATTTTCGTCCGTTGATGAAAATGGAGGGAGTGCCACTGACCCCGATCTTCTTGCCCAACTCCATGTCCTGATTAAGTCGGGCCTTGTAGGCCCCGGAATCCAGGGCTTCCTTGAACTTGGCCATATCCAAGCCCAACTGTTGCGCATAGGCTTCCAGGTCAGCTCGGTCCAACTTCTGCTGATTCGCAAACGCCAGTCGACTGAACTCCCAGAATTTGCCTTGAGCGTGGGCCGCCATGGACGCCTCGGAGGCCAGTGGGGCCTTCTTGTGGAAGTCCAGCGGGAAGTGTTTGAACACCATCGAGGCGTCGGCACCGTAGTGCGCTACAACCTCTTCCAGCGGGCCACCTACCTGCGAGCAGTAGGGGCACTGGAAGTCCGAAAACTCCACGATCACGATCTTGTCGCCGGTACCAATCCGGGGCGAGTCGCTGACGGGAATCTCGACGGCTTTCTTGGCCAGCGTTCCCTTCTCCCCGCCGCCTTCGGCCTTGGGTTTGGGGGCCGCTTTGCCCAGCATGACATATTCGGTGTATTTGCCTTCAAAGAGCTTCTTGGTCAAAAGACCGTGAACCTTTTCTACGGGCACGCCCCGGGCGACCAACTTGTCGGCCTTGGCCAGGTGACCGTCAACCAGCGCCTTGAACTCTTTGGTCTCTTTGGCGCCGCTGACGAATTCGCCGTTGACGAAGAAGGCCGGAGTTCCCGATGCGCCCAACGCCTGGGCCATGTTGGCCTGCTTGTCGATGGCAGCGATCAAGGCCGGATCATCCTTGTCCTTCTTCCACTGTTCCATGTTCAGGCCGACTTCCTGGGCATATCGCTCCAGGTCTGCGTCCTGCAGGTCCTTGTTGTTCTCCCAAAGCTTATTGTAGTACTCCCAGTACTTACCCTGCTTGTGAGCGGCCGTTACCGCCGCTGCTGCCGGCATGGCCCGGTCGTGGAACGACAGGGGGTTCATGCACACGTGAATCTTCAAATTGTCGCCAAAAATCTTGTGAAGCTCGTCAACCGTACCGGTGACCCTTTTGCAGTACGGTCACTGGAAGTCCGTAAACTCAATCATTGTGACCTTGGCGGATGCCGGCCCCTTTGCCGGGCACCACTCCAGGCCCAACGCTTCCGACGGTGTCTCGTCGATGACGTTTTGTGCGACGGGGGGCCCGTCAGTTTTGCCGCCAGAAGACCCGACCAGGTAGCCCACGATGCCCGTGGCCAAACCTACGGCAGC
>CAYTWV010000069.1:0-7749 GCA_964442235.1 uncultured Myxococcales bacterium
CCGTTTTGTGGGTCCAATCCAGTTGCCCGATCCTGGCTGCGTCCAGCGGGTGGAGTCTGAATTCCCCGGGGGCACCGTCAGCGACCTGCTCTTGATGTTGGGCTTCCCCACTTCCCAAGTCCCGTTCTTGTCCGTGTTGCGGGAAGGTCGGCGTTTGCCCCCCCTTGCCCGTGTGGACGCAGACGACTCACTGACGATCTCTCTGCTGGTCGGAGGAGGCTGACATGCAATCGTTCTCCCGCAGATGGCTGGCAATCCGCACCCTGGTGTTTGGACTGGGCCTTGTGGTTTCCAGCCAGGCCTTCGCCTATGACTACCGGGTTCCTATTCGCGTCCAGGATGAAAATGATCTGGAAGAACTCTTCCTTAGCGGCGATTTGACCGAAGAGGAGAGAGACCAACTTCTGGAGTTGTACCGGGCGCGCCTGGATCTGAACACGGCCAATCGGGACGAACTCTACCTGTTGCCGGGCTTTTCCTATGACCTGGTGGACCGAATTTTGGCCTTCCGGGCCGAAAAGCCCTTTACCCGAGTGAACGATCTGGTTCTGGTGGAAGGAATCGATGCGGCCATGATTCGGGAAGTGCGCCCATTTACCACGGCTTACAGGGCCTATGACAAGAAGGCCCCCAAGAGCCCCTGGAGATCTAGACTGCGTCTGCGGGTGGTGGACGAAGTCAACGATCCGCAAGACATGCTTCCCGAGGGGTATGCCCGAGCGGAAGTCAAGTATGCCGGCAAGTGGAGCGCCGGGGCATTGGTGATGGTCCATAACTCGCTTGATTCCTTGGAGTATCGGGATGTGGCCAAAGGAGACCCGGTCATCCCTGCCACTCACAGCGAAAACGGCAATCTCAAGTCCTCTCCTGAGGATCTGGAATGGTACCTCTACACGCCGGGGCGAAACGTGGCCCCCACCTGGCCCAAGCTGTATGTGGCGCTGAAGGAAGACACCTACCGATTTCTGCTGGGAAGTTACCGTATCGGATTTGGCCAGAAGCTGGTTCTGGACAACACGGGCCGAGTCAATCCCGATGGTTTTGAGCCGGACTTGCAGGTCTATGAAGGGTGGGAAGGATTCAGTCTTTCCAAGGGGTTTTTCGGTGCGGCCGGGTCAATGCGAAACCTGATCGTAGGGCCCGTAGATGTTGATGTAACCGGTTTCTTCTCGTGGTGGAAGTATGATGCGTATCAGTATGACCTGAAGCATGAGGTTGAGTACGACGAAGAACCATATGAAACATACAAGATTTTGACGCCCCATCAGGACATCTTTTACCGAACGCTGGACCAGGAGAGCCTGCCCGAGGCCTGGTCCGAGTTGATGGGGGGCGGAAACGTCTCGGTCAAGCTCGGAAAGGGTGTGAAGTGGGGGGTGACCGGGTATGCCTCCACCGTCGATTTCCATTTGGGCGACCCCAGTACGGTTTTTGCCCGCTCCAGTCCCTTCCCCATGCGGACCACCTTTGGTGCAGCCGGCAGTGATCTTGCCTGGCAGTGGGGGCCTTGGCACGCCTGGGCCGAAGGGGCCGTGGTGGATTCCGGTGGTTATGCGGGCATTGCCAGGGCGATGTATGACCTGAAACCGCTCTCTGTAGAACTGCTGTACCGCTACTATGCTCAAGACTTCGATAACCCCCACTCCCGGGGCTACAACATGCCCGACGAGTGGTACGGCGACCGGGACAGGGGTGAAAACGGCGCTCGAGCCACCATTCGGTATCGTTTTACCAAACAGCTTTGGGTTCGCCTGGACACGGACATCTGGAGGGCCGCACAGGAGTTGGAAACGGACCTTGGAATCAAGACGATTCAACCCTGGCGCATGGAGAATTTTGCCAGGGTCGATTGGCGCGTCTGGAAGTGGCTTCAACTTGGGGTCTTTGCCCAGTTCAACGACCGGGATTTGGATGCCTCGGGGCGAGACGAAGAGTATTCGTCGGGCAGTCTGAAGAACCCCGCCAAGGGAGAGAAGTGGGCCTTTGGGGCAAATACCTCTCTGGATTTCGCCCGGAACTCCACCTTTTGGCTCTATTACAAGATCTCGCTTTATGATGCGGCGTTGGAAGATGCCTCTTACCAGAAGGACCACTACGTCACGGCAAAAATATCGTCTCGCCCCCTGCCTTGGCTGCGGGTCCAGGGCCGTGCCAAATACCTCAAAGGTGAATTGGAAACGCTGGACGGGGCCACTCGAGAGCATTTCCTGGAGGCCTACGCCCAGTTGGGCGTGCTTCCCAAGAAGGGGCTGGAGATCTCGATTAAAGGGCTGGTTCGCGATTTCTACGACTCGGACAATGAGACCGAGTGGTTCTGGCGTTTGGGCGCCGATTGGTCGTTCTGAAGCCAACGAGGTGAAGCAATGAGGATCCATCCGTTTGCCCGAATCGCAGTGACCGGTGGGGGGCTTTTACTGGCAGTTTTGCTGCTGCTGGCGGGCGTGGGCTCGACCTCCCGGGCCCAACAACCCACTGCCGTTCCTGAAGCAACCAAGGCCGGTGCGGCGGCCGGTGTTCCCCAGCAGGCCCAGCCGATCCACGTGATTCCCACGGCCCCCATGGGCACGGTTCCCGTGACTGCCACCGGCGAACCGGATTGTCACGGCCCGCTTTATTACAAGATGAAGAAGGACGATACCGACAACAAGAAGAGAGACAGCGACCGAAACGAGATCTTTCGATTCACGTTCGAGATGCAGGATATTCTGGTTAAGAAACAGAATGAAGAGCGGGCCCTGTTGATGGCAGAGAAGGCCAAGTACTCGAAGCGGTGTGAGCAGGCCAAGCAGCAGCCTTCGTTGTTGTGTTCCGGTTACTCCAAGCGGTCGCTGCAGTCTTGCATGCTTCTGCCCGACGGATTTGACGCCATATTGTGTCGAGTTGCTCTGGGGCTGGACCTGGGCGCCGAGGCCGCATTCCCAAAATCGGCAGAAGGGTCACAGCCCAATGCTGCCTTCCGTACCGATGACATGGCTGTCTCGATGTTGCTTGAGGGGGCCGGCACTGGCCGCCTGGAGTGTCCCAAAGGTCTGCCTGCAGAGCTGGAGAAGATCTGTCGTGAAGCGGCAGCGGCGGTTGACGCCGGAGCGGTGGCCGGGGCCAGTCCCGAGGCGACGCTGTTGGCGGCGTGGGTGATGGCCCTCTCCAAACGGGATTCGGCTCTTTGCCGGGCCATTCCCAAACCCGAGCACGCCGAGTTCTGCGCTGCCTACCTGAACAAGGATCTCACGGCCTGCACGATGCGCCGACCGTTGTTGGATTATGTGGACCAGGATTGGTCCTGCCGCTCTACGATTCTTTCGACTCGGCTTCATCCCATATCGCTGGGCAGCGAAGTGGTGTTGACGTTGGGCTCGCCCTATTTTGGAACGGGGGAGTGCACCGTCAGTATGGTGGTCGAATACGGGGGAACCCAGAACCGGCGGGATGTGCAGACGTTGACGTTGAAGAGCCAGGAAGTGAAAGAAGTTCGCATTCAACTTGCGGGGGAGAAATTCCTTCGGGCGGAGTCGAACTGCGAGTGGTCGGACCCGCACTGGGGCAATCCCTCGGCGTCCCGATAGAGGTCATCGCTGGCGTTTTTTTGGGGAGGACAAGGCTGTGGGCCCGCCTTTTGGGGCGGGCGTTGTGGCCAAACGGACCCTTTTCTTGCCCTGTTTCCTGCTGGGGATATGCTCCGGAATGGTGGAAAAGGGTTCCACAGGCGGCGCGGAGCACAGCAGGCTTGAACAGGGCCAGCTTCTCTGCTATACGTTATCGGGTTTCCCCTGTCCTGCGCCGCCCAGCGGGACCGGTATCCCTGGGAGGAAGACGCGGGTGCTCAACTGGTTCTACAGCTTCTTTTCCAATGACCTGGCTATCGACTTGGGTACCGCCAATACCAAGGTCTATGTCAAGGGCCGGGGCATTGTCTCGTGTGAGCCCTCGGTGGTGGCTGTGCAGAAGGACTCTCGTGGTATGCGGGTCCTTGCTGTGGGCCGGGATGCCAAGGAGATGCTCGGGAAGACGCCGGGCAATATCGTTGCCATTCGACCGATGAAGGATGGCGTGATCGCCGACTTCGCCGTCACCGAAGCCATGCTCCGCTATTTCATCAACCGTGCGCACAATCGCAGGACGCTGGTTCGTCCCCGCATTATCATCTGCGTTCCCTTCGGTGTTACCGAAGTGGAGAAGCGTGCCGTGCGTGAGTCGGCCGAGTCGGCAGGCGCTCGGGAAGTCTATCTGATCGAAGAACCCATGGCGGCGGCCATTGGCGCCGGGCTTCCCATCACCGAGCCCTCGGGCAATATGGTGGTCGACATTGGTGGCGGCACTACCGAAGTGGCCGTGATCTCGCTCTCCGGAATTGTCTTTTCGAAGTCCGTTAAGGTCGGCGGAGACAAGATGGATGAGGCGATTATTAATCATATGAAGCGGAAGTACAATCTCCTCATCGGAGAGCGCACGGCCGAGCGCATTAAATGCGATATCGGGAATGCGTTCCCCGGCGACCAGGTTTTGACCCTCGAGGTAAAAGGGCGGGACCTCATTCACGGCATTCCGAAACCCATCGTGGTGAACTCCGATGAGATTCGTGATGCGCTGGCAGAGCCCGTCGCCCAGATTGTCGAGGCCATTCGCTCGGCTCTGGAAGGCACTCCGCCGGAGTTGTCGGCCGATATCGTGGATAAGGGCATCGTCCTCACGGGCGGTGGGTCCATGCTGGCCAATCTCGATCGGTTGATTCGAGAGGAGACCGGGCTTCCGGTCGCTCGCTCGGAAGATCCGATCTCCGCTGTGGTCCTCGGTGCCGGTAAGGCGCTCGACGAACTAGACCTGCTGCGGGAAGTCACTATCCCCGGGTAGGGGGGAACCATGAACCAACGGCCCGAACGATACAAGTTGGCCCTCCTGGCCCTCGTTTTCCTCGTGCTGCCTCTTGTCTCCATGTATTTTCACGGCAAGACGGAACGTACCCAGACGTTCATCGAGTCGGGCCTGCTGGGGGTGACTGCACCCGGCCAGACCGTGATGCATGGGGCGTTCTCGACCCTGGTCAATGCATGGGACAAGTACGTGTTCCTTGTGTCGGTGGAAGAGCAGAACCAGGAATTGCGAACCCAACTCCAGACTCTTGCCCAGAAGGTGGGGCGGACCGTGGACCTAGAGGAGGAGAATCGCCGGCTTCGAAGCGCTCTGGACTTCAAGAGGGAGCGCTCGGACCTGAAGTTGGTCTCTGCTCAGGTGGTGGGGCGAGATATCTCTCCCCAGTTTTCCGTGGTGCGTATCCATCTGGACCGCGGCCAGGAAGATGGGCTCAAGCCCCAAATGCCCGTGGTCACGTCTCAGGGTGTGGTCGGGCGCATCGAAACCCTCTCCGGGCCCAGCGCCGATGTGTTGCTGGTGACCGACTCCCGCTCCCGAATCGACGTCAACGTCTCGGGCAAAAGCGTCAACGGCATCGTGCAAGGTACCGGCGACGGATTGCCTGTCTTCAGGTTTCCCTACCAGAAGGCCAGGCTGGCCAAGGGGGATGTCCTGGTGACCACCGGACATGACAAGGTCTATCCCAAGGGCTTGGTGGTGGGGTATCTGACCCAGGCCGACCCGAAACAGGTGGACCAGCAACTGGAGATTTCCGTGGAGCCGGCAGTGCTCTTCTCGACGCTGCAGGAGATGTTCGTCATTACCAATCTGGCCGACCAGAGCATTGACTTGCCGGCAGACCGGGAGGTGAAGGACGAATGAAGACGGCCCTGCGAGTCCTGATCTATCTGACCATGGGCTATGTCCTGCTGGCCATCGTCTCGCCGCTGATGCACGTGTTGCAGGTTCGGCTGTACGCCCCTGACCCCGCTTTGGCCATCGTCGTCTATGCCGCTGCCTCGCTGGAGTTCTTCCCGGGATTGGTTACGGTCTGGTTGCTGGGTCTGCTGCGTGACGGTTTTTCCCCGGGTGCCCCAGTCGGCCTGCACATGGAAACCTACGTGGTCGTATTCTTCTTCTGTCTGCTCGTCACCAAGAAGTTGGACTATCGCTCTCCCGTGCTGATGTCCATTCTTGTGGGGGTTTGCAGCCTGGTGGCAACGGGACTGATGCTGGTCATGCTGGCCATCTTTGACCAAGACTTCGATGATTTTGCCCTGGTCCTTCGAATGGCCATTCCCCAGGCGTTTATCTCGGCCCCCATGGGCCCCATCGCCGCCGGTCTTCTCCGCCTTACTGACCGTAAATTGCTTGGTCAAGGCAAGGACGGAGTCTTCCGATGATTGGCGATGTTTCCTTCTTCAAGGGGGCCTTGCTCGAGTACCGGGCCCAGAATCGGTGGCTTGTTTTTACCATCATACTGTTCATGAGTTTCCTGGGAATCCGATTTTTCCAACTCCAAGTCATGGGCGGCAAGAAGTACGAGAAGCTGGCCGAAATCAATCAGGTCAAACGCAGCCGGATTCCCCCTAGGCGAGGCGAAATCCTTGACCGGCACGGTCGTGCCCTGGCTGCAAACATTGACTTATATCGAATTGTGATTGTGCCTCATTATATTGATGATGTGGATGATGTGCTGGCAAGGCTTCAGACTTTGGTGCGCATCACTGATGAGAAAGTGGAGCTGGTTCGAAATACCTACTATGACTACATTTCGGATAAGAAGAAGCGCTTTTTTGAAATCGAAATTAAGAGATACGTAAATGGGTCGGCCTGTCCGAGAGATGGCACGATTCTTGATGAAGTAAATAATACTCAATACCATTGGTGCAAACAGTGCGGCGCCGAGTACATCATTCTTCCAAAAACTCAGAAAGAGTGTCCCTTTGACAAAACCCCCTTGGAGCTGCGCACCGACGCCAAACGGGCCACCTGCCCGCAGTGCGCCAGGCAGTTCGTGTTTGACCGCAGTTGCCCCAACGACGGCACCCCCTTGCTCGCCCATGAACATCACCTTCGTTGCCACCGCTGTCGCAAGGATTACAGCGACGACGCCGCCGTTCTTCAAGCCCGCCTCCATCAGTTCCCCGGCGTTTATGTCAGGGAGCAGGTTCTTCGCGCATATCCTTTTGGCGAGTTATTCGGTCACATCGTGGGCTATGTCAACGAAGTCACCGCCGAGGAAGTCGCCCTGCACCCGGAAGTCTATCGTCCCGGCGACCTGTCCGGTCGACGGGGTGTCGAAAAGACCATGGAAGAGGTGTTGCGAGGGCGTCCCGGAGAGGAGGTCACCTTCCGTGATCGTCGAGGGCGCAAGATGCAGGCCCCCAAAGAAGAGCCCACTCTGGCCAATTTGAAATACGAGGCAGCGGTGCCCGGAAACAACGTCGTCTTGACGCTGGATGTCGAAGTCCAGAGGATTCTGCAAGAGGCGCTGACCGAGGTGCACTCTGCGGGAATCGTCGTGATGAATGTGCAAAACGGCGAGGTCCTGGGACTCTTCTCGACTCCCACCTTCGACCCCAACGAGTGGTCCGGGCGCCTCAGCGCCGAGCGCAAGAAGGAGTATGACGACAATCCCTACTACCCCATGATCAACAAGGCCACCACCGCCTTCCCGCCTGCCTCCACCTTCAAGATCGTCACCGCCCTGGCAGCGTTGAACACCGGCACAGTGACGCTGGATACCAAGATCAACTGCCCTGGCTTCTATGATTATGCGGGCCACCGATTCGGCTGCTACAACAAATATGGCCATGGAGACCTGGATATCCGCAAGGCCATCTCGCTTTCGTGTGACGTCTTCTTCTACCGCATCGGCGAGTGGCTAGGCATGGACCG
>CAYTWV010000069.1:7759-12926 GCA_964442235.1 uncultured Myxococcales bacterium
TCAAGCTTGGCCTGGGCAAACGAACCGGCGTCGAAATCGGCGAAGAATCCGGCGTCGTCCCGTCTCGTGAGTGGCACGAAATGCACTCTCAGGGTGGATTCCAGCCTGGTTTCACGCTCTCTACGGCCGTGGGACAGAAGGATATCCGTGCGACTCCCCTTCAAATGGCCATGGTCCTTTCCGAAGTCGTCAACGGTGGCTTCCTGGTACACCCCTTCCTGGTGGACCGCGTCGAAGATATGCAGGGCGTCACCGTTCGAACCCTCGCCAAGTCACAGGGAGAACCACTTGGAGTCCCCTTGGAGTACCTGGATTTCTTGCGTGAAGCCATGATTGGAACCATGGAGGACCCCGACGGCACAGGCTATAGCAACCGCCTGGAGAGCATCCGCATCGGCGGCAAGACCGGTACGGCCGAAGCCCGGCAGGTCAAAAAGGGCGTGGACCCCTATGTCGCTCAGTGGTTGGCCGAGGACCATGCTTGGATGATCGCCTATGCCCCCGCCGACAATCCTACCGTGGCCGTTGCACTGATCGTTGAACATGGAGGTTTCGGTGGCGCCATCGCAGGTCCCATCGTCTCAAAAGTCATTTACCGGCTCTTTTCCCGCAACCTGGTACCCACCACAAAGGAGCCGAAACCATGACCACTAGACTCCAGGGCCGGCGATTTAGCTGGAACATTGCCATACTCCCCGTGATTCTCCTGCTGATTGTTATCTCGCTTGTCAATATGCGCAACGCAGATTTCTATACCGGAGACTTGTATCATCAAAAGCAGCTCGTTTGGTATCTTGTGTTTGGTATCGTTGGAATTGTCGTTGCTATTATTGATATTAAGATTTTCGAGAGGCTGGCCTGGCCCGTCTATGTCATAAATCTTGTTCTTCTATTTCTTGTCCTAATCGTGGGCAAGGAGGTCAACTACAGTACGCGCTGGATTGAGATTGCTGGGTTCACGGCACAACCCCCTGAATGCATCAAGATATAGCTCATCGTGCTTTCTGCCACGATCCTGAAACAGATTCACAAGCCGGAATTCCACAATATCCGGAGCCTCTGGAAGATCGGTTTGGTCGTGGCTCCCGCTGCAGTGCTGATTCTGGCTGAACCCGACCTGGGAACGACGCTTCTGTTGCTCTTTGCCATTGCGACCATGGTGGTCTACGAAGGCGTCAAGATGAAATCCGTGGCCCTGTTGCTGGGCGCCATTTTGCTGGTCGTGCCCCTGGCCTGGCAGTTTGATTTAATCCACGAGTATCAGAAAAATCGAGTGCGGCTCTGGATGGATCCGGAGCAGTTCAAGTGGGACGCAGAGTCCAAACGCCAAATCGCCAAGACCCTGCAGCCTGAGCAGGCGCTTTGGTCCATCGGTGCTGGAGGCTTCCTTGGAAAGGGCGCCCTGCAGGGTTCAAAAAACAGGCTGAAGTATCTTCCGGAAATGCAGACGGACTTCATTCTGGCCACCTATGCAGAGGAACACGGTTTTGTGGGATGTTCTTTGTTGGTCCTGCTCTATTCGGCACTATTCTTATGGGGAGCATTTGTCGCACGCCACGCTACAGATCGATTCGGAGTGCTGGTGGCAGTGGGGGTGACCTCGTACCTCTTCTGGCAGGCCTTCATCAACATAGGAATGGTCACAAGCATGTTGCCGGTGGTGGGCATCACCCTTCCGTTCATGTCGTACGGAGGCTCTTCGCTGCTTTCGCTGATGGCGGGGCTTGGATTGTTGGCCAACATTGCCCTGCACCGGGGGCGTTTATGAGTGCTTTACTCACGGCAGGCAATTCCCTATCCTGCTCCCCAATGAGGTGATGCATGACCGAACCCCGAAAGTCAGGACGTTCCAGCCCGGGTCGCAGCCCCAATGGTGGGCCAAGGCCGGGCGAACGAAAGTCCGGCGGGCGGCCACAGCATAAGATCCCACCAGCGGTCTTTGCCCAGGCCAAGCGGCTGGAGACCGAAAACGGTCTGCCCTTTTCCGTGGCCGTACAAGTGGCCAAAGGCGAGGTGCCACTTAAAGAGGCTCTGGCGTCCCTGCTGCTGCAAGAAAAGGTAAAAAAACTGGTCGATGAAAAGGCCTTGATGATGCGGTACGCAACCCCGGTCCTTCGAGGGGTTTGTGCACTGGACAAGGCCCTGTTGCTTTCGTCCGTCGCCTATCGAAAGGCAGATGAGGACTACCGGAACTGCCATCTAGATGCGTATGCCGGCAAACGCACCGTGACCGGGTTGGTGCTTGAGTCTGCCAAATACGAGGTGAAGCTTCAAGTAGCGGAAGGTCAAGAGCAACTTATCCCCAAACACGATATCAAATTCTATTTCGAAGCATCCGTAAAGAAGGCGGTTCTTAAGCACCTCGAGTGGGGGGCCAAAGAGACTCGAACCGCACCCGGGAGCTTGGCGGCCATCAAGGCCAGGGTTGACCTGCCCCTCAGGTCGTTTGTCCAGCCCCAATCCCAGGGGAAGGTGGTCTCGGTTTCCAACACCGAAGGGGACGTCTTCCGAGGTCGGGTCAAGTGGGCAGGGAAATACGAAGTGGTGCTGGAACTGGCCCCAGGTGTCTCTGTGGTCCTGCTCCGGCATTCGATAGTCTCCGTTGAATCCTAAACGTGTGAGGCAGCGCATGAGAAGTCTTTCCCTGGTGGTGCTTCTGTTCCTGGCTTCCTGCAGTACGACATCCGGCGTGGACGCACAACCGGAGGACACCGTAGACCATCGTGCACCCCAGGATCTGCTGTTCGATGTCGGGGCCGACGCCCAAGACCTGCGGGTGGACACAACGCCTCCTCCGGACCTGCCCGAAGTCGCTGCGCCCGAGTGCTCCAGCGACCAGGATTGCATCGACCTTCACGGCGCCGCACCTGTGTGTCGAAAGCACGTGTGCCTGGAGGGAGTATGCAAGGTCTCGATGGAAGCCAATGGAACGCCATGCGATGATGGCACCGTCTGCACAAGCGCATCGAAATGCCAGAGTGGTACCTGTCAAGGCAGCGGGTTGGTCTCGTGTGACGACCAGAATCCCTGCTCCCACGACGCCTGTGACCCCGCCGACGGGTGCATTCACTGGGCCAAGTCCGGGCCCTGCGACGATGGTAAAAAATGCACACTCAACGATGTGTGTGAGAACATGGTCTGTGTAGGGGCTGCGCCGCCCTGTATCGACGAGAATCCCTGCACCAGCGACGAATGTGACGAACAAACCGGCTATTGTGAACATGTGTTCAATGTCTTGCCCTGCGACGATCTGGACCCCTGCACCGATGGAGATCTTTGTGGAACGGGTGTGTGCGTTCCAGGGTCCTGGATTTGTGCCCCGCCCTGCGGCGATGGCATCTGCAGCCCTGGTCAGGACTGTGTTTCTTGCCCCGACGACTGCGGTGAGTGTACCGCAGTGTGTGAGGATGGCACCTGTGAGTTTCCGGAAACGTGCGACAGTTGTGCTGCCGATTGTGGAGAATGTGCGTCGTGCGGCAATGGAAGCTGCGAAACCGATGAGACTTGCTCGGGCTGCCCCTTGGATTGTGGCGTCTGCCCCGCTGTATGCGGAAACGGGACGTGTGAAGCGGGGGAAACCTGTCTGGCGTGCCAACCCGACTGTGGGGAGTGCCCCCTGATCTGCGGCAACTCGTTGTGTGAGCCCCCGGAAACCTGTTCAACCTGTACCCAGGATTGCGGCGCCTGCCCTCCCAAGTGCGGCGACTCGTTGTGTAACGGTACGGAAACCTGCACCACTTGCCCCTTCGACTGTGGGGCCTGTCCCGGCTCTTGCTGCATCGCCGGGTCTGGCCGAGGTTGTTTGGATGATGCCGTCGAAGCCTGCGTTTGCGCCATGCGACCGCAGTGTTGCTCCGCTGCCTGGGACAGTGTCTGCGCCGGCATGGCCGACGCTTGTGGGTCGTGCAACGGCGATGCGTGCAAACCTCACGTCAACCCCGGAGCCGACAGCGAGTTCATCGAAGAGTGTGTCTGCTCTGCCTATCCCGAATGCTGTTTGACCACCTGGGATGCCAATTGCATTCTTTACGTCAAGGAGAGCGGCTGCGGTTCCTGCGAGATCTGCGGCGACAAGAAGTGCGCTTGGGTCGGAGGAGAGAACTGCGGCACGTGCCCGTCGGATTGTGGCACCTGCCCCGCCCATGCCTGTTGTTATCCCAACGAAGTCGGCCAGTGTAATGATGGCGCCGTAGTGGGGTGTGTCTGTGATCAGGAACCCGGCTGCTGTACCGGCTCTTGGACTGCAGAGTGTGTGGCCATGACGGATGCCTGCGGTGGATGCAACGGCCCCACGTGTTTGCCGCACGTTGGGGCGGGTGCCGAGGATAACGCAGCGGAGCAGTGCCTGTGCGCCCAGTTGCCCTCGTGCTGCACCTCGGAGTGGGATATCTTCTGCGCAAAGGCCGTGACCGTCTCTGGGTGTGCCACTTACTGTACTGCCGTAGGCGGTGACGGCATCTGCGACCCCGCCCATGGCGAAAACTGCTCGAATCAGCCCGGCGATTGTGGGGCGTGTCCGGCCAATTCATGCTGCGCCGCTTCGCCCACGCCCAACTGCAACCAACCCGCCGTGGTCAACTGCGTCTGTGCCAACCATCCCGAATGCTGCCACGTGGCCTGGAGTGCACAATGCACCGAGTACGCCAAGAACTGCGGCGCATGCAACGGCTCGTGCTGCAGTGCCCACAATACCTCTCCCGGATGCATCATCGGCGCCACTGAAGAATGTGTATGTGCCATCGAACCCAACTGCTGCCTGAATGGTTGGCACGCCGGGTGTGTGGCCCTGGTCTCTGGTACATGCGGCAATTGCGGCGGCACCTGCTGTACCGAGCACTATACCGTCGGCTGCTCCAATGCTGCCGTGGAAGCCTGCGTGTGCAACAAGGATTTCTCCTGCTGTTACAACGATCCGGACTACGGCGGCTCTTGGAGCAGTTACTGCGTGAATCTTGCCAAAACCGAGTGCGGTGCCATCTGTAACTGAGGGAGCGCCCATCACCGCGTCCCATGACTCAACAGGGAAGAGGATCGGAGAAGGGGCCGACAGCCCCTTCTCCGTTGATGCCCTGCGGCGCTAGCCACCGCACTGCCCTAACGGGGGTCCGGGGGCGATCCCTCGCCCCCGCCGTGCCCGGCAGCGGAGCAGGGAAAGCAGCCCTGCATG
>CAYTWV010000070.1:0-8546 GCA_964442235.1 uncultured Myxococcales bacterium
CCTTGGCGGACATGGGCAGGATCCAGACAGACTGGCCGCTCTCTTCGACCTTCTTCACCAACTGGTTCGACATCTCTTCCAGTTCCTTGGCGCGCTGATCCTTGGCGCCCTCTACCTGGATCACGATGCGGTATCGAGGGGGGAAGCGGTTCACTATCTTGTTGGCGAGGAACTGCAGGGCCTCAACCACTCGATTGTGGCCACGGCCAACCCAATCAGGAAGCTGGCCCGTGATGGAGACGGTAATCTCGGCGTCACGCCGGCCCACAGTGACGGTCGCCTGGCCGCCAATCAGCCGGACCACTTCTTCCATCATTTCGCGAGCTTTGCCCATCTTCTGCTCGAAGATGGCCTCATCCACCACTTGCGTTTCCATCTCATCGTCGCCTGCCGGATCGTGGTCCTCTCGGCGGGGCCGAGGGGGACGACTGTCGGGTCGACGATCATTGCCACGGCCAAAGCGGTCGTTGCGATCTCGGTCGGGACGCCCACCGGGGCCATCGGCTCTGGGGGGACGATCAGGGCGAGGACCACGGTCGCCATCGGGGCGAGGACCACGGTCGCCGTCAGGGCGAGGACCACGGTCGCCTTCGGGGCGAGGGCCGCGGTCGCCTTCGGGACGAGGGCCACGGTCGCCTTCGGGACGAGGGCCACGGTCGCCGTCAGGGCGGTGGCCACGGTCGCCGTCGGGGCGGGGGCCACGATTTCCGTCATGCCGCGGGCCACGGTCGCCGTCGGGGCGGGGACCACGGTCACGCCGGTCACGCCGGTCGCCACGGTCGTGGCGTTCGGGGCGCGGGGGCCGATCGCCACCATCAATCTGGTCGGGGCGCGGCTGCCAGTCACGAGGTTCGGGCTCCCGGACGTTTCCGGAGTCAGCGGGCATCGCCTCTACGGAGATGGAGTTGCCGGGCTGCGGGCCGTCCTCGTCTTCCTCGTCCCACGCTCTGGAAGCGGGACGCTTCTCGGGCGGCGGGACAACAGGCGGTCGGCTAAAGACGTCACTCTGAGGTCTTTCAACGGGCCTTTCGGCAGGGCGCTCGGCGGGTTGGGCCGGTTCGCTGCCTTCCATGATGGTCACTTCAATGGAGATTTCGGGCGAGAGCAGGCCCACGAGACCGCCGCGTCGGCCAGCGATCTCGTACTGAATTTTCGAGGTGGGAATACCCAGCACTTCTGAAGCGCGTGCCAGAGCCTCTTCTTCACTCTTTCCCATGAACTTACGTTTGATCACAGTTTCCTCCGTTTGGTATTGGCCGTCTTTGCGACGGACTGGCCGAAGGTGCGCCTGAGATACCCCTGCTGGCCTATAGACAGGATTGTATTGACCAGGATGTAAAGGTTCAGTGCACTCGGCAAAAACAACGAAAACACGCCGAACATGATCGGCATAGCATACAGCATCATTTTAGCTTGAGCATTATCCATGGTGGTAGGAGTCATCTTCTGCTGCAAGAACATCAGACCACCCAGCACCACAGGCATCACGAAATAGGGATCGGGTTGGGTCATATCCGTGATCCAGAAGCCCACGGGCACCTGGAACAGATCGACCGAGGAATAGATGGTTCGATAGAGGGCGATCCAGATGGGCATCTGGAGCAGGACGGGCAGGCAGCCGCCCAGAGGGTTGATCTTTTCACGCTTGTAGAGGGCCATCAGTTCGGTGCTTTGTTTCTGCTTGTCGCCCTCGTACTTGACCTTCAAATCGTCCATCAGCGGCTTGAGCGAAGCCATGCGCTGCATCTGAACGAAACTTCTCATGGTGGGATAGTAGGTGATGATTTTGACCACCAGGGTCAAGAGGATGATGGCGACCACCCAATTGGGGATCAGCGAGTAGAACCATCGAAGGGCCCACAGCATGGGTTTCGAAATGATGCCGACGATCCAGAAATCGATGCTGTCTTCCAAGCCGACGCCGGGATTCTGCAGCAGGCCCATGTCTTTAGGGCCCATGTACAGGTCCAGGGACCACCAGGCCAGCCCCTTGCCACCGCCCAGGCTCTTAAGCAGAGCCATATTGGCTTCAACGGTTTCTTTCGAAGCGCCAGAGGCTGAGGGATTGCGGGCCAGCTGAAACAGTTCCCGCTCGGAAGCAAGCCCCATCTGCTTGGCCACGGCCTCGCAGCGAGTCAGGGTTTCAGCGGGTTTGTACCAGGTGGGATAGCAGTTAGAGCCATCCCATGGCGAGATGGCAACGGGGTTTCCACCGTAGATCTTGGCCTCAATCACATGATTGGGATAGGTGGTTAGATTGCAGCGGGCCTCTCGAAAGGCCTTGGGAATCATCGCCTTGATGAAGTAGCGACTTCCAACGGCGACCCAGCGGGCTTCATTGCGGTCCAGTGCTGCTTCCCTCAGTGCGTCTTCAGATTCACGTTCCAGGGTTTCGGGAGTCTGGCACAGGGCTTCGCTCACGTCGGGTTGCGGGGCAAACAGGCCGGTCTTGGGCTGCTTCAACTGCCAGGCAAAGGCGGAGACTTCGGGATGCACCGTGGCCACGACGCCGCTGAAGTTATACACGGTGAAGGCCAATTCCATTCGGTAATCGGGACCACGATAGAAGCGGCGTTCGATGAAGAGGTCACTTTTGTCTTTGGCGGGATCAGGCCAGACATACACGACTTCATCGGCCGTGGATTTGACCAGCGTATAGATCGGGTCCGCCTGATACAGTTCAAGGAAGCCGCCCTTGCGAGTGGAGCCCGCGACAAAGCCATCGGCCACGGCCTTCTCCACCGGAGCCACCAGCACTCGTTCGACCTGGCCCGAGAAGTCCACTTCTTTGAAGGCCAGCCGATACGGCAGGAACTCGTCCTTCCACGTCGTAACCATATCCAGGGGGCCCGGCTGAGAGAGCCACTCGGGAAGCGCTGCCAGTTCGGCCTCGGTCAAGTCGGGGGACTTGGCCAATTGGAACTGCTGGTGGAGCAGTTCCATACACACCAGAGTACCGCTGCGGCCCGAGAATACGGCCCTATAGAGGGGCTGGCCCTCGGCATCGGGAACGTTCCATTCGAAGGAATTGGGCTCATTTTCGCCACAGGGGCCAGCGAAAGCGGGAGCGGACCAGGAGACAATAAGCGTTGCCAATCCGAGGAGAGGGAGAAGCAGCGCCGAGCGACGAAGAGCCATGCGGAACCTCACACACATCAGGGTACGGGGTCGTACCCACCGGGGTTAAATGGATGGCATCGAAGGATGCGCCGGGCCGCCAGATAGCTTCCCTTGCAGGCACCATGCCGTTCGATGGCCTCAACAGCATAAACGGAACACGTGGGCAGAAATCGGCAAGACGGGGGAAGGAGCGGAGAAATGGCGACTTGGTAAAACCGAATAAACGCAGTGAGCCCCTTCCGGACACACCGGCTACTCTTTAGAAAGACGGCCCGCAACCAGGCCGACGGCTTGCAGCAAGTCTGCTTCATACTCCCCGTATCCAGGGATACCCACTCCGGGCTTGACGATGACCACCAAGTCCAGGTCAACAGGCAGAAATGGACGATTCAACCGAAAGGCCTCTCGGACCAAGCGTTTTGCTCTGGCCCGCACCACCGCCGAACCGACCTTGCGCGAGACGATCACCCCAAGACGGGAGTGCCCGCACACCGCTTTGGTGACATACACCACAAAGAAGCGGGTTTCAAGGCGTCTTCCACGGCGCCTGACCGCGCTATACTCCGGTCCCGTCACGATGCGATGTGAATGCGGGAAGGAGAACAGCGGCCGATTCGCCTGCATTATTTCTTGGGTGTGGCCACGCCCAGTCGCACGCGACCCTGCGCCCTGCGACGCCGAATCACATCGCGGCCGGCTTTCGACGCCATGCGCGCTCTGAATCCATGGACCTTCTTCTTTCTACGATTATGAGGCTGGAATGTACGCTTCACCGCTGTACCTCCGATGTGTCACAGTGTCAAGGCGGTCGAATTATCCACAGGAGGCCCGGGCTGTCAATGGAAAGTTTTGGGTTATGGACTTCCCCGTGCCTCCCGGCTAGGATAGCGTCTCCATGGAGGTCGGGATGAAGGTCTGCCTTGTGTCCACCTATCCGCCCCAGAAATGCGGCATTGCTACCTATACTGAGGCCCTTGCGAAGCATCTGGCCCTGCAGCCCGGGCTTACCGTAAGTGTCCTCTCGGAACAAGGCGGCTTGGAAGCCCAGGAGGGCACCGTCAGGTCGCTGCCGGTTTTCCACCGCAGTCATGACTGGGAATCGGAGATTCTGCAGGCAGCGCGTCGCGAGCGTGCGCAGGTGGTTCATTTTCAACACTCGCCCGACATTTTTGGTGTGGACAAGCGGCTTCCCCGATTGCTTCGCACGATGCGAGCCGAGGGCATTCGGACCGTCGTGACACTTCATACGGTTTATTCGCGCTGGACAGGACTTCTGGAGCGCAAGCCGCTGGTCCCCGAGTTTCATCGTGCTCTGGGCGAGGCAGCGGACCGTATCGTGGTGCACCAGGTACGGGGCATGGCTGACGAGTTGGAGCGCCAGGGTGTTCCAGGCAAGAAGATTGCGGTGGTTGCCCATGGAACCGGTGTCCCCGATCCCACAGCCCGGGTATTGGACAAAACCAAGGCCCGAGCCCAGTTTGGCCTGCCAGCCCAAGGTCCCGTGCTGCTCTATTTCGGGTTCATCCATGTGCAGAAGAACCTTCATACGCCACTGATGGCCATGGCCTTGCTCCAGAAGAAGATGCCCGAACTGCGCATGTTGGTCGCAGGCTCGATTCAGTACCCCACCTGGTACAATGTTGGCTACATGGCCGGGGTGGACCAGATGATCAAGGGCATGGGGCTTTCCGAAAAGGTGACCTCGGTTCGTCGCTACATCCCCATGGAAGATGTTTCCGCCCTGTACGCAGCGTCGGATCTGGTGCTGCTTCCCTACAATCAAGGTTATGGTTCGGCCAGCGGCATGGTTCATAACGCCTTGGCAGCGGGCGTGCCGGTGTTGTGCTCCAGCAGTCCCAAGTTTTATGAAGTGGCCGAGTCATTGGGACAGGATCTGGTGGTTTCCACTCACAATCCATGGGCCTGGGCCCAGCGAATCGAACAGCTACTGGCCTCACCCGAGCGTAACGCTGAGCTGAAAGAACGGATCCGTCACCACACCGAGCAGACGGCCTGGGCCACGGTGGCTGGCCACCAACATCAGATCTATCAGGGCTTATAGAACTCTTCGTTCGGGAGTCGGGGGACAACCTCTCCTTCCTTATATAAGGCATCCTGCGGCAACCGCCATGCGCTGGGCTTGAAAAGTGAATAGGCCCGGAATAGACTCGTCTGCGCTCGCTTCCCTTTCACGTCCGTGACAGGAATTTTTGCTTTGGAGGACGCCATGATGAGAGCTTGGTTGGTAGCAAGTCTGTTGACGCTTTCGGCGATTGGATGCACCGGTGCGGATCAGGCGTACAACGATGACGGCAGCCCCGCCTGGGTTTCTCGTGGTTCGGGAGCGGCAAAAGAGGACGGCCGGCGCGTGTTCTACGGCGTAGGCATGGTCTCGGGCATTTACAACCGAGCGTTGGCCCGCACCACAGCCGAAAACCGGGCCCGTGCCGAACTGGGCAAGATCTTCCAGACCTACAGTGCCTCGCTTATGCGGGACTATATGGCCGCCACTACGGCCGGCACCATGGAGTCCACCGCCGAAGAGCAGCACGTGGATCAGGCCATCAAGACCTTCTCGGCCGTGACCCTGAACGGCGTGATGATCACGGATCATTTTGTCGACCAGGACGGTACCGTTTATGCCCTGGCCCGCCTGGACCTGGCTGAGTTTGAAGGCGCCTTGCAGCAGATGCGGGAGCTGGATGCCAAGACACGGGACTTTGTGCGTGCCAATGCCCAGAAAGCCTTTGACCGCCTTGACTCGGAAGAAGATCGCCGGGCCAAATAGGGCGTTCAAAAGCAACTCCCTTCGGCATCTGCGCCGCAGCAGTCACTCTCCTAGGAGGCACATATGTTGCGCTTCACAACGGTAATTATGGCCTTTGGCCTGGTGATCTCCGCCTGTTACACGGGCCCCAGCGGCCCCACGGTCTATCGCACGTCTGCCGAAGAGCAGGTGGACCTGAGCGGAGAATGGAATGACGTGGACTCTCGGCTGGTCTCCGAAGAGATGGTCCGCGATTTGATGACCCGCCCCTGGCTGGAGGATTGGCCGCCCAGCAAGAAGCCCCGGATCGTCGTGGGCCGCATTGCGAACAAAAGCCACGATCACATCCCCACCGATACCTTCGTTAAGGATCTGGAGCGGGAACTGATCAATTCCGGCGAAATCACCTTCGTCGCCTCGTTTGCGCAGCGCGGTCAACTGATCGCCGAGAAGCGCTATCAGGCCGATGCGGCCTCGCTGGAAACTCAGAAAGCCATGGGCAAAGAAGCGGGCGCAGACTTCCTGCTGCTTGGGCAGATCAACTCCATCGTTGATGAGGCCCCCGGCGTCATGATGAAGTATTTCCAAGTCGAGTTGGAACTGATCAATATCGAAACTGGCGAGAAAGTCTGGATCGGTCAGAAGAAGATCAAAAAGGTCATCGAGCGCGACCGCTGGAATTAACATGCCTGCCTCGAACGTCGATCATCCCTGTGGGCTACGTTGGCCCTTGGGTGGCTTGCTCAACGTGCAAAGCACGCCTCCGCCGCCACCCTGCGGGGCCGCCTTGCCCACAGGGCGCTCGCCGTCCGATCCAGGCATGTTAGCGGCATCGCCAGGCGCCCTGGCTCGAACCGGGGCATGGCTCAACGTGCAAAGCACGCCTCCGCTGCCCCCCTGCGGGACCGCCTTGTCCGTTGGGCGCCCGCCGTCCGATCCAGGCATGTTCACCACTCAATCCCTTACCCCACACACTCGATATGCCTTGACCTGGGGGGGCGTGCTCAACGTGCAAAGCACGCCTCCGCTGCCCCCCTGCGAGCACAATACACGAGCTTCTCGGTGTTACGTCCCCCCCATCGCAAGGCGATGGGGGGTCAGGGGGGCGGGCCCGTGCGCCACGGGCGCATGGGCTGCGCATACCATTAGCGGAGTGTTCGCAATAATACTGCTAACCTCATGCTCGCAGGGGATAGACCGCGAGTACTACCGAGAGATGGACCGGTTGCTGTACGAGGGGCAGGGGCCGTTGGCAGCGGAGCTGGTCCAGCAGGCGGGGGAAGAGGTTTACGGCGAGTTGAACAAGCTGCTGTACCATCTGGACCTGGGCATGGCGCTGCAGCTCAGCGACCAGTTCTCGGCCAGTTCAAAGCAGTTTGAGGCGGCCTACCGGCTGGCCTCTGACCTGTACACTCAAAGCATCTCCAGCGAAGTGGCATCCATGTTCACCAGCGACAACTCCATCCCCTACTATGGAGAGGAGTTCGAGCGGGTGCTGCTTCATGTCTTTAACGCCTTGAATTACGCCTACGCCGGGGAATTTGATGGGGCCCTGGTGGAAGTGAAACGGGTGGACCTTCAATTCAAGACCTTCAGCAAAGGCCGATACGAATTCGACCCGTTTGCCCTGTATCTCAGCGGCCTGGTAGCCGAGGCTGGGGGCGAACTGGACGACGCTTGGATCAGCTACAAACGGGCTTACGATGCTTACGAGGCCCAATCCCAGTGGCTGGGCGTGCCCATGCCCAAGTCATTGCTGGCACGATGGACCCGGGTTTCCTCTAGTATCGCTCGGGAGTTGCCCACTGGGGTTCCCAGCATCGCAGAGACCGCCCCAGGCAGCATGGGCGAAGTGGTGGTGTTTCACTACGTAGGCCCGGGTTCCCGCAAAATCGAACGGTTTATCGAAATCAGTGTGGGTGAGGGTTTTGCCGTGGTCCAGAGCATGGACATTCGCGGCGAGGACCAGAAGAAGGCTCAGCAGGCCTTTTCGGCCGCCAAAGGCTTGGCCAGTTCGACTCAGGTGACGTTGGCGTATCCAGTCTTCGAGCAACCTCCGCTTTCGTGCGGAAATGTGCACGTTGAGGCGGCAGGCTGTGAAGTGCGCAGCGTAGAGTTGGTGCATCGGATCTCGGCGGTGGCTTCGATTAATCTAGAGGACCGAATCAAGGGGATTTGGGGGCGGTTGATTGCCCGCGCCGTGGTGAAGTTTGTGACGGCCCAGGCGGCTGGCGCCGTGGGCGAGCAGCTTTCCGGCAACTCCTTTTTCGGCAATCTGATCAGCGCCGTGACTCAGGCCGCACTTTCGGCTGTGGAATCTGCGGATATCCGTGGTTGGCACACCCTGCCGGCCGAGATTTGGATGACCAGACTGGTTTGCGCCAAAGGTGCCCACCAGGTCCGGGTTAAGCAGTGGCATCGCCAATTTGGTGAGGTGTACGATGATCTTGCTGACGTGGTCGTGTCACCCGGGCAAACGGCGTTTCGATATGCAGCCTGCTACTAGGATCAACACAGCATTCGGGCTGGGTCTTTCCCTGCTTTTGGCGTTGGGCGGATGCAGTCCCTGGGTGGGCGGAGGCAACGCCGGCGAGTGGTACGAAAGTGGCCAGCATCCTGATTTTCCCAGTCCCAAATTCATGGTGGGGGTAGGTTACGG
>CAYTWV010000070.1:8556-12760 GCA_964442235.1 uncultured Myxococcales bacterium
CTACAAACAGCGTGACACGGCTCAGGGTTCCGACGCCGTCCGACAATTCGAAACACGCACGTTCACGCGGGTCAAGGGCATGGCTGTCCTGGAAGACGTACGTATCGTGGACCGGGTGGTCGCTGGTGCGCGCCACTATTCTTTGGCTGTGGTCGACGTGCAAGCCCTTCGTGGCAAGTGGGCCCGCCGGTTGTCCGGCGTGGACTTCGCCATGGAGAGTTCGTTGAAGGCCCCCGGTTCTGCCCCTGCCGATCGAATTCGGGCCATTGCAGGCGCCCTGCGCAGACTGGCCGAAAAACGCTCCATGGAAGCACAACTTCGGGCCATTGGCGGCCCTCTGCCCCCGGATACCCGAGACTACGCGGCTCTGTTTCAAGAGATGCAAACGCTGCTGAAGCAAGTGTTCCCCATCACCCTGCGCAGCAACGACGCCGAGATGACCGGCCTTGCGGCCCAGGCCCTGTCCGACGAGTGGCTGGTGGTCGCAGGGGCAGAGCAGGGCGTCGACGCGGTAGTGGTCGACCTTCAGGTGACCTTCCGGACTCAAGAGACGGCCAGCGGAGTTGAGATCTTGTACACAGCGCAGGCCGAGGCGGTTCAAAATGGCCACCGACTTGCCGGCCAGAACCTGGCAGACCGGCTGGTTCATCGGGACGAGTCCACCGGCAAACAAAAGGCGTTGCTGGAAATCCGCGACCGCCTGCTGAAGCCCTTTGCTGCCGAATTGTCCGCGTCAATACTTGGCGACAGCCCCAAAGAGGCAGGCAAAGAGCACTAACGGGACCACCCCAACGGAGCTACACAGCTTTGCATTGAGCACTTGGCACTACAGGTTCGATATGGCCGGCGAGCGCCCGGTGGGCAAGGCGGCCTGAAGGGCGGAAGCGGAGGCGTGCTTGGCACGTCGAGCACGCCGACCAAAGGCCAACGCAGCCCAACGGGATGATCGGCGGTCAGAGCGGACCTGTTTATCCCTTGCGGTTTGATTCCTCAAGGCAGTCAATAATGACCTTCAAAACGCCCCCTTTTCTTGCCACTTCTATGCCTTCAAGCGCCTTGCTGAACGGCACAACCCGCTCCCTGACTTTGGAAAGGACCTGACTGACTTCGGTATCGGCCAGCAGCGCCAGTGCATCGGGGAAGGGCCCGCAACGCGATCCGACCAGAGTGATTTCGTTCACCACAACACGCGTCAGATCAAAGGCCGGAATGGCCCGGTAGGTGGATTTCAGGACCAGCGTTCCGCCGGGTTCCACACGACTCAGCAGGCCACTTAGGGCGCTGGGATTTCCCGTGCAGTCCACAACCATGGGGAAAGGCGCCCCGGTGTCTCGGTGGATGGGAAGGGACTTCAAAAACTCGAACCGCTGCTCGTGATGCCCCCGAAGATGGACCTTGGCCCCAGACTTCCGCAGCGCCATGGCAACAAGAATCCCCAGTTTCCCATCCCCCACTACCAGCACCCGGTCCACAGTCACCTGCTTCAAAATCCGGCAGGCTGCCGCCAACGGTTCGCAAAATACGGCATCAAAATCCTGAACCCGTGGCGGAATCAGGTGCAAGTTGCGAATGGGAAGGGTGAAGTACTCGGCGAAACACCCCGCACGCCCCGACAGCCCCAGAATAGACCGAGTGGGACAGTGGTTCGAGGCCCCGGAGCGGCAGTACCTGCAGACCCCGCAGGAGCAGTTGATCTCGCCGACCACCCGCTTCCCCACCCAGGATTCGTCGGCGCACGAGACTACTTCTGCCGCAAATTCATGCCCGGGAACCCCTCTGAAGTTCATGTACCCGGACAACAACTCCATGTCGGTGTTGCAGATCCCAGCAACTCGCAGCTTCAGCAACGCTTCATCGGGGGCAGGCACCGGCACGGGCAGTTCTTCCCATCGGGCGGCCCCATCTTCGAACCATATCGCTTTCATGACTTTGCTGGCCCCTGGGGATTGATTCCATTCCCCTTTTTAGTTCCACCCACACTTCCTCGACTGGCCACCCTGACGGAATGGGAAGGTACGTTTTCCCATCTTAGGCGTTGAGGCGACACCTCACAAGACTGCGGCCCATCGGCTTCCCAACCATCCTGCGGAACGATGGGGGTGGAAAAAGGAAGTTCCAAAGTCTTTGGCTCGGGGGACATGTTAAAGGCCGCAAGAACATCGGCGTTTTGTCGCTTGGCCAACACCCACTGGGGACTCATCTGATCCAATGAGTCCAACGGCATCGCCCCGTGACAGGGACGGGTCCGGAATTGCTCCAGGCGCGCCAACTCGGTGTTTCCCCACTTCGTCAAGTCATCCCCCAACAGCACCCACTCTCCGTGCAAGGCCGCCAACCAAGACGCGACTTCCCGCTCCTCCTGGCTTAGGGCCGAGCCCTTTTCACGAAGCAGAAGGCAGTCCGGATCCACTCGAAACAGCGGCGAACAGAAGGGACCACGGGTCAGCGAATTTCGCACCGCAGGCCCCAAGCCCGTGGTTTCGGTGTCGCCCGTCGCCCACTTCAACCACCCCGGATTCTGCCAACGAACATCGATATCCACCGAGACCCGCATGGCGTCCACCAGACCGATACTGGGAGCCAACGGGGCCCCACATCCCAACAGCGTCGCCTGGGGCCCCACGGCATCCCGAATCACCTGCAGGGCCTGGCGAAACGCCTGGAATCGCCCCACTGCCACATCGTGCCTGCGACAGGGGATGGCGGCCGGGTAAAGATAGTCCAACTTAAACAACGAGAACCCATAACTGCGCAGTTTCGTGAACAAGTCGAACAACCATTTAAGCACCTCGGGATGGCTGGTATCCAAGGCCCGAATGGTATCCAGCCAGAAGGGATTCCAACCGGCACTATAGAAGCCCGTTCCCCTCTTCAGGAACCAGTCGGGATGCTCGGCAAACAACCTGGAGTGCCCCTGGGCAATAAATGGGGCGACCCAAAGCCCTGCTTCATAGCCCGATTTGTGAATCTTCTCGGCCGTCATGGCCAGGTCGGCTCCAAACGAGGGTTTGGGGTACAGCCAATCCCCGACCCGGTTCTGGTACCCGTCATCGACCTGAATCATGCCAATGGACTGAAAATGGGCGTGCTTCTTAATGACCTCGATGATCTGGCAGACATAGTCGAAGGAAATCTTCGGGCCTCGCTCATACCACGAGCACCACGCCATCAGCGGCGGAGTCTGTTTGCGAACGACCCCCTTCCGCACGGCCCATCGATGGGAAAGTTCGGTCAGACTCTGGCCTCCCTCAATTTCCCACGAGCCCCCCAGAAGTGTGGCCCCCGGCCCAATGGGAGCTGAATCCAGGTCGGTCTCCAAGAACAGAAGCAGCCCATCGGGGACCTTCTGGTAACGAACCGTCTGGAAGTGGGTTTGAGGCCCGGCACCCACCAGCACCCCTCGTGCGCCCACACGCACACCCCCGATCATATCGGATACATAAGGAGCCTGTTCCTGGGGAATGTCGGCGTCCTCTTTGATGCGATACGCAAACTCCCGTGAAGGCATGGAGAAGCCCGGCAAGTTTGCGTCCAGAAGGCCGCAAAAACTCCACGACTGCCAACCGTTTCGAATCCAGGCCAGGCCCTCGCCAGGCAATGCGCCCTCAGGGGAGACCACCCGGCAAACCAACGACAAGCGCTTTCCCCAGGCCGGAGCGGGGGAAAAACTGCGAACCCACAAGGCAGCGGTGGCCGGCCCCAAGTTCGTGGCTGGGTATGTGAGTGACAGGTGGGGCCGAATGCCTCCGTCCCCCACGCCGCCGCCGTCCCCCGCCCCAAACGAAAGCGCCAGTCCATCCTGCCGGCCCGCCGTCTGGGTTAAGTCAAGCCGGGTTGAAACCGTTTCCGTGCCCGTCCTGTACTCCAACTCGACACTCAGCAGTTCCAGCCAGAGTCCAGCTTCAAACGACAACATCGGGCTCGAACTTCTCGGGGCGGTTGTATTGGACATAGGACCTCCGGTTGGTGGGGTGATAGTAGTACCGCTGCCCCTAATGCTCAAGTCTGGGCCGGTTTTGGGAAGATGCTGTGGGCAGGGCATTCCATTCGGGGTTGGGGCTTGGGGAAGGGGCCGCCGCCACTTCCCCATTGGTAATCCCACTGCGAAGCCACCGGAGAGAGCGAAAAGGATGGGGAAAAGGGGAAGTTCTCTTCCCCTCCAAGGCGCGGCAGCGGTCCTTCGCCACGCATGCAGGGCTGCTTT
>CAYTWV010000071.1:0-2013 GCA_964442235.1 uncultured Myxococcales bacterium
GCACAAGCTGATGCGGGCTCTAAACGAAGTGGGCAAACCCCTTAAGGACGCCAAGGTTCTGGTGTTGGGCATCGCCTACAAAAAGAACATCGACGACATGCGAGAGTCGCCCGCCCGCACGGTCATGGATCTGCTGATCAAAGCCGGCGCCGACGTCTGTTACAATGACCCCTATATCCCCGAAATCCCCACCCTGCGCCGCTTCAACGTGCAGATGACCAGCACTCCCATCAACACCGATACGCTGGCTGGATTTGATGTGGTCCTGGTCCTCACCGACCACGACGACTACGACTACGACTTTATCCGCACCCACTCCAAGATGGTCGTCGATACCCGCGGCCGCTATCGCGGCGTGCATGCCAATGTGGTGAAAGCGTAAGGGATTGGTGTGGGCCCGGAGCGGGCAGGTCCCCCGACCTCCGGCCGGTTACAGCGCCTCTAGTCTTAACCACTGAAACGACTCGGCCAGCGGCAAGTGCACATAGATGCCGAACGTTTGCAGGTGCTGGCCCGTGCGGGTTCCGCCGGGGTAGGTCTCTTCCCACACGTTCTTACCCGTAAAGACATTAACAAGCCGATATTGCTGGCTGTCTTGAAGACAAATCTTGCCGGCCAGGTCCGGCGTGACCGCATAGGTGGCTTCTACGTCGTCCACCCACAGCCGATGGAAGGCAAATACCGTGTTGGAGCAGTCCTCCATGTACTTGGCCATGGCAAATAGCTGGGCCTTTGACGTCCCCTGGTCCGTGCGAAGGAAGTAGTGTTTGCCGTGCACCAGAGCTTCGTTCTCCGGCGCCAGACGGGCTTTGTGAATGTTGCGGTACAGGTTGGTCAACTGGTCCCCCTGGGGATTCCAGTTGGCCTCGGCCGGGAAACGACCGCGCATGTAATCCGAGCGGCGGAACCCCAGGTCCCACGGCTCTCCCCACTCTTGCCCCGTCATCAACATCAAGGTGCCCCGTGAGGCAGCGCTGATGGCATAAAAGGTGGCGCCACGCCAGATGTCGAAGCCCGTGGTCGACTTCAACAAGCGCCCTTCGTCGTGGTTCTCCAGGTGCATCAGGATGAAGCTCAGTTGTCCCAGCCAGTTCTCCCGACCCGTGAACAGCGTCTTCTCGATGTAGCTGGTGTCCCGAGTCCCGTGGCTGATGTCGTGGTGATACCCTTCGGTCAGAATGTCGAACACTCGGTTCAGTTGCTCGATGTCGTGAAAACTCTCCGACATGAACACCGGCGTCGGCAAACCACGCTTCTGCTGGTAGAACTTCGCCTTCCGGAAGATGTAGCGCCACTCGTTTTCGGTCAGCCCGTTGGCATGATCCAGCCGGAACGCATCCACGCCGATGGACAGGTAATAGTTGATCACCCGGAACGCAAACTCCCGGGTTCGGGCAAATTCCCAAGAATGCGCCACGTTACGTTCGTTGTTGTACAAAAACTTCACATCGGCCCAGTTGTTGCTGAAGTTGTCCCCGATGCCCGACGAGGGGTTTGTCTGGTCCGAACCCAGATAGAACCCCGGCAATTGGTTCTCCAGAGAGTCCGAGACTTCGCAATCCATGGCCTCTCGTTCGTAATCGAATCCCTCTCGCCACATCACATAACGGCGCACCGCCTCTTGGCCAACCTCTTGATCCCCACACAGCTCCTGCAACACACCCTCGGCCTCGGCCGGCAACTCGTCAGGTCGATCCAGAATCTCGGGATAGAGCAGCGCCTCGTCGTAGGTGGCCTCGAAGTCCCACAAGTCGGCCTTGTTCGCCAACAAGTCTCGGACCGGCCTGGCATCGGCATAGTCGTAATACAGGTACTCGTGGCCCAGGTGGTTGAATGCCAGATCCATCATCACTTTCATGCCACGCCCGTGAGCGGCGTCCACCAGTTCTTCCAACTCGGGATTACCCCAGCAAGGGGTCTGGCTCCATTCGTCCTGCCCGGACTGGACACATCGGTTCGCAAGAGTACCCCGAACGTGATAGTAGTCTCGCACGGCATAGTGTAAGCCCAAGT
>CAYTWV010000071.1:2023-12734 GCA_964442235.1 uncultured Myxococcales bacterium
TTGTGAGGGTGAATCGGCATCAGCCATACCGTGTTGGCCCCCACCACTTCGTCGATGTACTGCAGCGTGATTCCCTGCGTCCGGCTGGGCGAAGGATCCTGATACAAAATGTCGTCCAGCGTGCTCTTCTTGATGTGCTGCAGGTCTGACAGGATGTCGCAACCCGCTCCGAAGTACTCAAAATAGGGACCCAGCACCCGCTTGCAGGCCTCGCCGCCGGTTTCGTGGATGCAGGCGTTGGCAGACCGAACCTGAAGTTCATACACGATCAAGTCGCCCGCTGCCTCATTCAAGGGCTCCACCGGCCCCGTCGTGCCTCCGGGATGGTCCGCCTTCCCCAAATCCTCGGTCAAGTCGCTCTCATCGGCCGGCTGTTCTGCCGCTTCCTCGCCGCAACCCACCGCCAGACCGGCCAGCATCACTGCTACACTGAACAACCGCCACGTCCACTTCCGCATAGGCTGACTCCACCAAAAGGGGAGCAATATCCTGCGCCAAATCCGCCGAAAAAGTCAATGATTTCGTGTGGTCGTAACTGGTCAGTTTGCCGCAAATGGCAGAACCAGAGGTGCACTGCGACCCTCGCCCAAATCCAGCCAAGACGCCCCGGCCAAAACCTGCCAACGCCCCGAACCCACACGCCGCAACGCCCGAATCTCCCCGGGCCTGGCGGGCAGCAGACCTTCGCCCGTGCAAAGCCTGGGCCGGTAGCGCTCTATGACACCCTCGCTCCACGCCGTGCCCAGGCTGTCTACCGCAATGGTTCCATCCTCTGCGGCGTGGGCAAAGAAGGGAACAAAACGACCGTCAGGCCAAAAGAAGAACGAAGTTTGAAGAAGACCCTCCAACCAGGGCAGGGCTTCCGCTCCGAACATGGACTGGGCCGTGGCCCGATTCTGAGAAACGGTGGCATCACACCAAGGACTGCATGGCAGATGCTCGAAAAACAGCATGTGGGCCATGCGTGCTGCCACAAAATTGGTCCACGGCGAGAGAAGGCACATGCCGCTTTCCGACGTTGCGACGCCGTTTTCAGGCCCGCCTGGGGTCCCCGCAGTCGCCGTCCCGCTGCTCCAGCGCACCTCGGCCTCTTTCAGGTAGGCCCGCAGCCAGCGAACGTCCTCCAACTCGGTCTCGTCGCTCAACTCTCTTTCGTAGGCTGCCGAACAACACTCCGGATACCCCAGAATCACCCCAATCGCAGTCTGCAACTCGATGTTGCGACCCGCAGGAGCATGATACCGCTGCCAGTCCAGCTCCTTCAGGCGCTCCGCCGTCTCTTCACTCTGTGCGCAGTACACCAGTTTGTGCCCCACCCCATCCCGAGTCCCCTCTTTCAGCCATTTCAACTGGTCTAGCTCGTTGCGTACATAGGCATAGGTCGAAAGTACCGCGGCAGGAACCCGGGCTTGAACCTTCCCAAGCACGTCGAGCCGGTTTTCGATGTTAAGGATGGCAGCGGGCTTAAGCCCCCTGGAAACCAGATCGGCCAGATCCAGATTCCACAATCTAGGGTCACGGCGTCGCAACGGCCCCAACTCGGCAACCAGTTCAGGCGTGGCAAGCCGAACCAGTAACTCCGCAAGCAGAGCCAGCCGCTGAGTCGGCCCCGTCATGCCTTCGGGCAGCTTGGAGTGCACCACCCCAACCAGTCGGCTTGCCTTAAAATACCGCTCGCCCGGCACATACCCCGTCAATTCCAACCGCACAGGCAGAACCTGGAACGGTTCCGGAGTCAGGGTCAAACGACCGTCCAGCGAGGTTGCCGAGACTCCCGCCAACCCCAATCGCTGAAGGTAGGGACGCAAGGAGGCGAGGTAGGTGTCCAGATGATTCAAGCGGCTCTCCAAGACAACTCTCCTTCTTGTACCGCTTGGCGCTGGTATTGGGCAAGAGCAGATGCACTGCAGGTGGACGGCCCTGGCCCTCGCAATAGCCTCGCACCTTGGATGTGTCGGACGTCGCAGAGGGTTGCGATTGAGTTTGTGCGGCAAAAACCTAGGGCTTCGGTGTTTCCAGCCCAAGTTCTGCGGCCACATCGGCGAACGATCGACCCTGTTGGTTGCCCGGGGATCTCTTGGCTTTGCGAAGCTCCTTAAGGTCCCGATAGTCTTCCAGTTCCTGCTGCATTTTCAAAAAATCTTTGTAGGGTATTACAGCGAACTCTTTCTTTCCCAACCGTTCAATTATTTGTGTCTTCATTATTCTACCTATAAGCCTCCCTTCGGTGGAGTATTCGATAGATCGTGATCTTGTCTCCCTCCACCTCGAATAGGACTCTCCAGTCGCCAACTCGCAGTCGGTACTCAGGAGTGCTTTGCCACCGAGTCAACACCTCCCTAAAGTCCCATATCCACCGAATTCGGTCTCCCGCGTCCAGTGTCCCAGCGGCACCACCTGACAATTCCCAAGCCTATCTAGTCGATGCCCACGAGGCAAGACCTATCGGTCACTGTGCCACCCGTAGGTACGGCGGCTTGTGGGAGAGCCTGGAGCGTGAGGCCCGGGCCATCTACCTCACTCCTCCTCCCAGTAAGCCTTAGCCCGAATTCGGTGTGTACGGAGTGGCCCTCAAGCTGAGCGAGGCAGCCCCTTTCCGGGAGACGATCCACAGGGGGCTTAGCCAGAGGGGGGGACGCACGTTTATCCAACCGCTACACACCTAAGTTGTCCTGAACAGGAACCACTGGATCTTGCCGGTCAGATTAAGTCTGATCGGGGACTGGTACCCCTCTCCAGACTGCAGAAGTTTATAATAGAGGTCCCGGATTTCCCAAGGTCCTACCATGTCCGGGTGGAACGGAAGGTCGACCGCCAGGGAGTCGTTCAGGTGTGTGCCGTCCACCTCATGCCAAACGCCAACCAGCCATCCGCCATTGTCGTCCCGAAATACCAGGCCATGCGCCTGGGCCTGCCATCCCACCGTTGCACCAAGGTCGCCAGCGTAACGATAATCCTTCATGTTCTTGCCGAAGATCTTATAGATTTCGTAGTTCGGCTTCGATTGAGTCGTTTCGTCGTTGGGCCACGTGAAGAATCCAAAGCGGCTTTCCGAGGGAATCTCGGTATCCGCAGTGATTTCGTAGTCCCAAAACGTGTAATTGTACCAGGCCACGGCCCCGGTACTCATAGCCAACGGAATTCCCCGCGCCAGAAATGCTGCTTGAGCCTCAAGACCTAGATAGAAGTCCGGCCAACCCGCTTCGGTCAGGTGCACCGGCTTGTCCACACAGCCAGCGTCGGCCATCACAGCTCGGGCTTCCTCAACCATGCCAACCACCCCCGGTTGGTACACCCCCAGCATCGTGGCGCCCTGCTCGGGAGGCAGCATCTGAAGGAACGTATAAGGGTGTATGGCCAGTGCATCAAAATGGTCACATAGATCGGGGTAGGCAAGGAATACCTCTTCCATGAACCCCCAGACGCCCAAGTCGTTGAACTGAAATGGGCTGAGTCCTCCCAACAGGACCACCGCATCCTCGTCGGCCTCGTGGATGGCGGTGTGGGCCGCAATCAGTAGCTCGCCGTATTTGGCCGGGTTCGGCTTCTCCGACCAGAAGACATCCAAGTTGGGTTCGTTCCAAATCTCATAGAGCCGGACGCGCTGGCTTACTTCCGTGGCGAACATCCGCAGAAACTCGGCCCACTGTGCGGCATCCAAATTGTCATGGGTGCCGTCGGGGGTGGCCCAGGATGGCTTCCCACGGAACCCGACCATCACGTCTTGACCATGCTCCAGTACCTGGTCAATCACCATGTTGTATTCGTCGAAAAAGTAGGTGTCGTTATCGGGCTCCATGTGCTCCCAGCGGAAGGTCTTCCGAAAGTGAGTGACCCCGGCCTCCTGCATCCGATCCAGCTCAAAATCGCACTTGAAGCTGGGCTCCAGAACTTGCGGGAGATGGCTAGCAATGCCCAAGAATCTACCCATGGTTGTCCCGCTTGCTTCCATGCCATCGTAGGGGTTGGGACCTCTCTGAATCACCTCTTTGAAGGTCTCTGAACCCAACATGTCCTGGTGCTGGATCACGTCCGGTGGTGTCCCCCTGTTCTCACTGGAGACATCCTCGGCAGAAACCTCAATCTGATCCGCGGCCTCGGCCAAGTCAGACAGTTCTTCCCTTTCTTGGCAACCCAGCAACAAACACAACACGAAGACACTCCGAAATCCTGACTCCACCTCACTCCTCCTCCCAGTAAGCCTTGGCCCGAATTCGGCTTTGCAACGAGTTCTTCTGGATAACCTGTTGGACCGCACTCTCCCAAACTGGCAGGGCCTCTGCCGTCAACGGCGCCTGCTCCAGGTGCTTCATCACGGCCACCAGAATGCGGGCAAAAAGCTTGGACTCTGCCGTTTCAACGCGACCCTTGTACCAGACCACCCTTTCGCCCACCCGCTGCAGAAAGGCAGCGCCCTCGGTGAACGGGGCCACGCCAAATCTCAGTTCCACGGACGAGTTTCCCCCAACGGAGACCACCCATCGAAGCTGGCCTCCCGACGGTGCCCACGAACGCTGCCTGGTTCGCCCGGTCACGGCGTCCTCCAAACGGGCCGCCAAAGGGGCCGATGGATCGGCCCCGGCTTCCGAATCGGGCTCCGGTATCCCGCCTCGAGCGTCCGTGCGAACCCAGCCATCCTTTGTTCTGGCCAGGTAGATTCGGCGGTTCTCGACGTTGGGCCCCAATTCGGGCAGCTTGCCTGTCGTCGCTTCAAGGTGGCCAGACAGCCATCCTAGCAACTCGGCGTAGGCGGCCTCATAAAGTTCGGGCCGAACCTCGTGTAACACCACACGAACCTGATCTTGTACAAGCCAGACACTGGCCCAACACCCCGAAGGATGCGACAGAGTCACTCGAACCGACCCGTCGGGCGGACGTTGCAATTCCGTGGTGCGCCACGTCCCCAACCGACCCAAACCCGGCCACATGGCCTCGCCAAGCAACAAATACCCCTGCTGAAGGGTCGCTGCTGCATCCAAATCCACCAGGGGTGTTCCCGTCCATGTGCTCAGCGCAGGAAACGACACCTGACCTACTCGCCTCAGAGCCTCGACCCACACTCCCTCGGCCATCTCCGACGTGTTCAGCGGCGTCACGAACAGATATTGCACCACGAACCCCGCTGCCTCACCCGCGGACCGGATTCGGGGCATTTCCAGGCGAAGTTCTACACGCTGGCCCCTGATCTGCAACGCCACCCCCAGGCCCGGCGCCTCGGTGGCCCACCCCTCCAGCACCGCATCCCCAAGCGCTGCCAGGATGGACTCCTCTGGGAACATCCCGGATTCTCTTCCCAAGTCGCCGGACAGGCCGGGAAGCACACCCGAACCCACTCCCTCAAGCCCCTCGTTGCGCACACCGCCATTCTTGCCCAACAACTCTGCGGCCTGGTCCCGACTCACCGGCCATGGCTTTTGCGCCAACGAGGCCTGGAATCCTTTAAACATCCAACTGGTACGCTCGAAGCGACATACCCGAACCAAGGCACAATGACGGCAAACCCATCGATAGGGGAACTCCAACAGGTGGCGCTCCACATCCCTGGTGGCCGAGATGGACATCGTGTCTACGGTCACATTGGCTTGGGTCTCGTGGTTGAACGTCAAGCCGGCCCCTTTGGCCAGATATCCAAGCTCCAGACTCAGGTGGCGATATTCGGCAGGAATCAGGCACAAAGGCGACTTGACCACATTCAGAGGAATGGACGACGGATGGGTCCCAAAGAACTCCTGCAGTTCCTGGCGCCGTTGCGCCATAGGTTCCAACAGCGAGTCCAGACCGATGTCATAGACCTTGGATGGCAGAAGCGAACCCAGACGCATGGACCAATTCGTGGTCCCCAGATGCTCCACCAGCACCTGGCGCATCTCCGCCAGCCGCCCGGCATTCATTACAAACATATCTGTTTCGGTGGAGACATGAAGGGGATGTTCCGGGTGGGCATCGTTGTAGTTCCGAAGCGCCCGCAACCCTTCCATCTGCCTTTTGAACCCCGACTTCTTGGTCCTGGCCCCCAACTCAAATGTCGCTTCGTCGGGAAAGTGGAACGAGACGACCACCGAGTCGCACCCCGCCTGCACCAGTTGCGAAACCATTCCAGGCTTGGCGAACGCCTGCCCGTTGCTGAATACCACCACCCGAAGCCCCAGGCTGTGCCCGTATTGCACAATCTCCAACACGTCGGGCCGAAGCAGCACTTCTTTGCCGCAAAGCACCGCCTGATCGGCAGACTTCCGTGTCTCTCGAAGAATGCGCTTCACTTCCTCCAAAGCTGGCTCTGCGGCCACATCTCGACTTTCTTCATAACAAAAAAAGCAGCGCTGATTGCACCGGCTGGTCAGCGTAATCTCCGCCCAGTCCATGATTTTCTGGTTGTCAGGCATCCGCCTTGCCTCCAAGAATGACCGGGTCCGCAATCCACTTCCTGGCGTTCTCTTGAACCTCTGACTCTGCGGCTACCATTCTCGGATCCGCATTCCTTAGAGCTGCTTTGGCCAACTCATGCCACTCGGCACTGTGCCACCTGAACCCCTCGTGCCAAACCCCAACCGTGGCTGTCCACAATGCCCGCAGCAAGTCCCCGCTTCGAACTTGAACTTGCCCCGACGAGATCAGCAGCCGATCTCCCGAGGCCAACGCCTGGCCCAGAGCCCCCGAATACTCCACCCCCGCCACCAGGCTGTATCTAAGTCCATCTTCGTCGCTGGACTCGACTTGAATTCGAACTACTTCGCCCTGGTCGTGGTCCAGGTCAACTACCAGGGCTTCATTCTTTTGGGCCACCCGAAGAAAGCTCTCTGCTACACGGCTGCTCATATATCTCGATCCGCCCGGTAGCCGTGTACCCTGAGCGAGGCCTAGGCCGAGTCGAAGGGGGGGCGAGAATGGTGAGCAGTGGTTTAGGTCTTCAGCCAACAATGTCGCCCACCGCTCGGGCTTCCCGCCGCCGGCAACGGCCCTGGCCCGGGACCACGCCACAGGCCCCCTGCGTACCCTTGCAATCAGATCCTCGGCCTGCACCGGTTCGCCAGCCTCTACCGCTGCCTCAATGACCTTCATCAGCGTCTGGACCAGCTTTCGTCTTCGTTCACCCCGACTGGAATGGGCCTGGGACGTCGCCGATTCGGGAAGCAGCGACGTTTGAACGGTTCTGTAGAGCGCATCGTTTGCCAACCGCTCATCGGCCTCCAGTCGCACGGCAATCCTAGAGACGGCGTCCATCCTGGGATCCAGGTGTTTCCACGGCAGTTCCTGTTCAAACAGCTTCCGGCGGTTCAGTACCAGGGCCGGGTCGTCTTCGCAGTCCACAATGACGTTGTCGTGGCGGGCCAATGCCGTAATGGCCAGGTCGGGGTGCAGACGCAGCCGGGACATGAACAGGTTTCCCACCTCGTTCTCCAGCCGCAGGTGCAGCAGCAGCCCGATGTTCAGGTGCAATTCTTCCAACGTTGTCCAGGGAGTGAACAGCAGCACCGACAGGCCCATATAGCCCGAATAAAAGAAGCGGCCCTCCGAGGCCAGTTCCAACTCTTTGAGCAGATTTACGGCCCGCAAGTTCATCAGGGGTGTGGTGCCCTTGTTCAGGCGCTGAAGCTCCGTGGCCGAGAAGTTCTCCAGACCGCACGAAAATATCTGCAGTGAGGGCACTGCGGCTTGGCCATTTTCACGTTCCGACTCTGCCTCACGTTCTGAGTATGGCTCATGTTCTGACTTTGGCTCATGTTCCAACTTCGGATGTCGACCGTCTGGCGTCGTGAGGTCAAACCTGGCCCGGAGCCACCCCTCCAATTGAAGCAATCGATCCACTCGAATGCCCGCCAGCAGTTTTACCGAAGCCAATTCCGGATGCGACGCAAGGGCCGCAACCGCCACCTCCAGCACTTCCGGTCGCTCGATGTCCTGAAACAGCAGGGCGTTAGGAGTCCGAGACCCGGGAAGGGTCCTCGCCACCGCATCGATCTGCCTGTTAATGAACTCTGATGGCACCCTCAACGTGCCAGCCACCAGTTGGCGCCATGCCCGAATGTCGGCGGTGCACGCCTCCCCGCCTTCGGCTAATGCCTCCAGCATCTATCCGGGGATAATCCGGGCACCACAGAAGGCACATACGCCCATCAAGCTCTCGGGCAGGTCCAGCGCTGCATAGTACGGATTTGAATGAACGCTCTTTCGGTACCCGCATCCCACGGAACCCAAAACATAGACGTTGTTTCGATCCCGACGCTGTGCCGCCAAATTGCCTGATTCCCAACCATAGTCCGGCGCAAACCCGGGCCGATCCATTTCCATGGGCAACGGGCCTTTGGGCCAGCGACGAGTCCATTCCAGTTCGTCCAGCAAAACCACTTCGGCGTCGGGAATCAAAGACTCCAGCAGGCCTCTGGCCTCAACTCCCAACTGGTGGGTGGTTACCACCAGATCCGGTGGCGTTTGCGCCATGGTTTCGACACAGCCCCTCAGCGACGCCAGTTCCGCATCGTTCAGCGTGACGGCGTCCTTGCCGTGCTGGTAGAAATGGGCTGAATTCAGACCAAAACGAATCCATCGGCCTTGGATGCCCAACCAATTGGCGTAGCCCTTCAGAAGCGGCAATGAACTGCGGATCTGACCGGGAAATTGCTCGGCGTTGATAAACTCCAGAATGAGTATGGCGTTGGCAGACTCGATGGCCATCAGCCCTTCCTGTACCCCAGCACCACGCGGGTCACGGTTTCGGCCACGTCCCGGCGCAGGTATTCGGCGGGTGGAGTCCAGGCACACGTCGATTCCATGGCCAGCCCCACTCCACGCAAAATACACTCCAAGTCGGCGCCGGCCAGGAAATTGCTGCCGCACTCCACCGTCTCGGGGCGCTCGGTGACGTCACGCAACGTCACGTTGGGCACCTTGAACAAGCAGCACTCTTCTTGAACCGTGCCACTGTCCGACAGCACACACGCCGCGTTCTTCTCCAGGTTCACAAAATCGAAAAACCCGAATGGCTCCAGGAACTTCACTTCGGGGTTGGAGGTTCCCGGCGTACCCCCCGTCAGCTTCGAACGAGTTCGGGGGTGGGTGCTGACGATCATGGGCAGGTTGTACTTCCGCTGAACCTGATCCAAGGCCCCCACCAGCGCCCAAAGCCGCTCTTCGATGTCCACGTTTTCGGCACGGTGCAGGGTCACCAGGAAATAGCCGCTCTTCTTCAGCCCCAGTCGCCCCAACACATCCGAGGCCTCGATGGAGGGACCAAATCGCTCAATTACTTCCAGAATCGGGTTGCCTGTGACCACTATACGTTCGCCTTGAATTCCCTCTCGCAACAGGTTCGCCCGGCTTCGTTCGGTATAGGGCATCAACAGGTCACTGCAATGGTCGATGATGCGCCGATTCACCTCTTCGGGCACCCGGTCGTCATAACAGCGATTGCCCGCCTCCATGTGGTACACCGGAATTCCCATCCGCTTGGCCATGACCGCTGCCAACGCACTGTTGGTGTCACCCAGAATCAGAAGCCGATCGGGTTTCTCTTGCCGAAAGACCGCCTCGCACCGAGCCAGAATCTGGCCGATTTGGTCTCCCATTCCCGTGCTCTGAATGCCCAGTGCATGGGCCGGTCGGCGGATGCCCAGTTCCGTGAAAAACCAGTCGTTCAGGCTCTCGGTGTAATTCTGTCCCGTGTGCACCAGCACATGGTCACAAAGCCGATCCAGTCGCTCCATCACCAGGCTTAGCCGGATCAACTCTGGGCGCGTGCCCAACACCGTAACGATCTTCATGATCTACCTCGGATGCTCTTGGCCTACCTCAGAAGTTCTCTCTCCAGGTCGGTGACATCTTCGATCATCAACTTGTGGCGCCGCAGCAACGCCGTCAGTTCGTCCCGCTCCACAAGCCCGTTGGCCGAACTGTATTCATCACGCATCCCCGCAAGCTGCTCGTTTGGATCCCGCAACTCGGGCAAAATGGGCGCAATGGCGTAATAGGCGCCTCTGTCCAGCGTCCGGTGAGACTCCTCCTCGGAGATCAATATCTCGTGAATCTTCTCGCCGGGACGGATTCCCGTCACCACCACCTCGATGTTCCGGTCGCCGATCAACGCATTGGCCAGATCGGTCATCCGGGCCGACGGCACTCTGGGAATGTACGTCTCGCCCCGTTTCGCCCCCGCCACCGCCGCAAATATCGTGTCCACGGCCTGATCCAGCGAAAGCAGGAAGCGGGTCATGTCCGTGGTTGTGACCGTGACCGGTCCACCTGACCGAATCTGGTGGTGGAACAGCGGAATCACCGAACCCCGGGAAGCCAACACGTTGCCGTAGCGCACACAGATGAAACGGGTCTGAGGACACTCCAGATTGGCGCACAGGAACCGGCGCTCCTGCAATGCCTTGGTCATGCCCATGACGTTCACCGGCTTGCACGCCTTGTCCGTGGAAACCCCCACCACCGTCTCGATGGGCAGGTTCAACTCTCGGATGGCCCGAACGATGTTCTCGGGGCCCCCCACATTGGTCTTCACCGCTTCCCAAGGGAAGTACTCGCAGGTGGGCACCTGCTTCAGTGCGGCCGCATTAAACACCACATCCGCGTCCCGCAATGCCGAGGCTACACTGTGGAAGTCCCGCACATCCCCGATCCGGAATTCCAGCAACTTCGCAAAGTTGTTGTAGATAATCTCGTCGGTAGCCGACTGCTTCTGCTGATACTCCACCCGCATGGCATGCTGTTT
>CAYTWV010000072.1:0-5983 GCA_964442235.1 uncultured Myxococcales bacterium
ATCTAGACAACGACACCTTGGGCGATGCCTGCGACACGGACAAGGACGGGGACGGCGTGCTCAACACGACCGACAACTGCCCCGACGTGGCCAACGCAGACCAGGCGAATCTAGACAACGACACCTTGGGCGATGCCTGCGACACGGACAAGGACGGGGACGGCGTGCTCAACACGACCGACAACTGCCCCGACGTGGCCAACGCAGACCAGGCGAATCTAGACAACGACACCTTGGGCGATGCCTGCGACACGGACAAGGACGGGGACGGTTATGCCGCCGGTGTGGATTGCAACGACACCGATCTCTCGATCAATCCCGCTGCGACCGAGATTTGCGACACCAAGGACAACGATTGCGATGGCCAGGTCGACGAACATGTTTGTACTCCCCACTGGTCTTACGATGGGGATACCGGCCCGGCGTACTGGGGTGCCCTCTGGCCAGCATGGTCCACCTGTGGCACGGGAACCGAGCAGTCTCCAGTCAATATAGGCGGAACTATCCCCGCTTATCAGCCGGAATTGGATTTCCAGTATAATGATACAGAACTCGTCGTGGTGAATAATGGCCATGCCGGTGAAGGTGTGATTGATGAAGGCAGCAGTCACCTTGTCACTGAGACGGGCACCTATCCTCTGCTGCAATTCCACGTCCACGCATTGAGTGAGCACACCGTAGACGGGGAGCACGCCCCTGCAGAGGTCCACTTCGTGCACGGCAATGACAGCGTACCCCAGGTCGTGGTTGGCGTGTTCCTGGTCGTGGGGCCCTACCCGAATCCCGATTGGGACGCAGTTCTGAGCAACCTGCCGTTGGAGAAGTCTGAAGAGGAACTCATTCCCGGCATGGACTACAACCCACTCACATTGCTGCCTGGCGTGAAGTCCTACTGGTCCTACGACGGGTCACTCACGACACCGGCGTGCACCGAAGGCATCGAGTGGTACGTGCTCTCCGAGCCAGTCGAGATCAGCCAGGATCAGCTCGACATGATTACAGCGCTCTACGATCACAACTATAGGCCAGTCCAGGCCCTGGGCGACAGGACTGTTTACGGCTGCACTCCTGATTGCGGCGTCAAGATGTGCGGCGACGACGGTTGCGGCGGAAGCTGCGGCACGTGCGGTGCGGGCCAGACCTGTACGGCCGGCGTTTGCGTCTGCGTGCCGAGCTGCGCAGGCAAAGAGTGCGGCGACGACGGCTGCGGCGGAAGCTGCGGCACGTGCGGTGCCGGACTGGTCTGCAGCGCTTTCACGTGTGTGCCTGGCGCTTTGTGTGGCGACGGCATGTGCACCGGCAACGAGGTCTGCGCCACGTGCCCGGAAGACTGCGGCGAGTGCGGGGCCGGAAGCTGCTGCGAGGCCCATGCTGGCCCCGGTTGCCCAGACCCGGTCGTCATGAACTGTGTCTGTAGCCTGGGGGGGATGATGGATTGCTGCGACGTGGAGTGGGGGCCCGACTGCGCCAACATCGCCCAGATGGATTGCGGTGCCCAGTGCCCGGTATGCGGCAATGGGACCTGCGAACCGGGTGAATCGTCGGCGACGTGCCCCCAGGACTGCGGCGGCTGCACCCCTGATTGCGCCGGCAAGGCTTGCGGCGACGACGGCTGCGGCGGAAGCTGCGGTATGTGCGACGATGGCAATCAATGTACTTTCGATACCTGCGATACCAACGGTCAGTGTGTGTTTGAAGGCAGCGTGACTCATTGCGATGACGGCAACCCCTGCACCGCCAACGATTGGTGCGGGGACTATGTGTGCATGCCCGGAACGCCGGTGGTCTGCGACGACGGCATCGCCTGCACGGTGGACTCGTGTGACCCGGCGACTGGCTGCCTGTACCTGCCCCAGACCAGCTTCTGCGATGACGGCCAGTTCTGCACGTCCGAGTCTTGCGAGCCCGGCTACGGCTGCTACTCCTGGACCACGGACTGCGAGGACGGGGACCCCTGCACCAGCAACACGTGCAACGAGGACCTGGATACGTGCGTGCCGACGGACCTGGGCAACGCCCCCAACGACGGTTGCTGCCACCCCGGCGCAAGCTGGGCCGACGACAGCGACTGCCCCGGCGTGTGCGGCAACGGCACCTGCGAGGCCCCCGGCGAGACCCCCTGCAACTGCGCCCAGGACTGCCCCGGTGAGTCCTGCGGCAACGGAGTTTGCTGCGGAGCCCAGGGCGAGACGCCTGCCGGCTGCCCCGCCGACTGCGCCCAGTGCACCGCCGACAGCCAGTGCCACGCCGGGGATGAGTGCATCCAGGCCAAGTGCGTTGGCTATGTCTGCCAGGAGATACCCAAGCCCGACGGCAGCATCTGCCAGGATTGGATTGGACGCTGCCTGAACGGCACCTGTGAGTGGGACGTGGAGCTCCAGACCTGCCAGCAGATCACGACCTGCGTCGACTCCTGCAGTGGCAACCCCATGCCCATGTGCGTCGACGAGTGCATCAACCGCTCCAACCCCAGCGCCAGGCAGAACTACCAGATGCTCAGCAACTGCATCGAGATGGAGTGCGGCCCGGAACCGGATGCGGCGTGCAAGGCACAGGCCATTACTGGCCCGTGCCAGAACGAGGCCGAGGCCTGCTACGCTGGCTGCGTGCCGAGCTGCGCCGGCAAAGAGTGCGGCGACGACGGTTGCGGCGGGAGCTGCGGGACGTGCGGTGCCGGGCTGGTCAGCAACACTTCGTTCATGTGTATCCCTGGCGCTATCTGCGGCGACGGCATCTGCAACGGCAGCGAGACCTGCGCTTCGTGCCCGGGTGATTGCGGCCCGTGCTTGGTCTCAGACTGCTGCGAAGCCCATGCGACGCCCGGGTGCGACGACGGTTCGGTGATGGAATGCGTGTGCGTCTGGGCAGGCCTTATGGAGTGCTGTGACCTAGAGTGGAACCCAGACTGTGCGATTGTTGCCCAGGCCGAGTGCGGTGCCCAGTGCACGGTATGCGGCAATGGGACCTGCGAACCGGGTGAATCGTCGGCGACGTGCCCCCAGGACTGCGGCGGCTGCACCCCTGATTGCGCCGGCAAGGCTTGCGGCGACGACGGCTGCGGCGGAAGCTGCGGTATGTGCGACGATGGCAATCAATGTACTTTCGATACCTGCGATACCAACGGTCAGTGTGTGTTTGAAGGCAGCGTGACTCATTGCGATGACGGCAACCCCTGCACCGCCAACGATTGGTGCGGGGACTATGTGTGCATGCCCGGAACGCCGGTGGTCTGCGACGACGGCATCGCCTGCACGGTGGACTCGTGTGACCCGGCGACTGGCTGCCTGTACCTGCCCCAGACCAGCTTCTGCGATGACGGCCAGTTCTGCACGTCCGAGTCTTGCGAGCCCGGCTACGGCTGCTACTCCTGGACCACGGACTGCGAGGACGGGGACCCCTGCACCAGCAACACGTGCAACGAGGACCTGGATACGTGCGTGCCGACGGACCTGGGCAACGCCCCCAACGACGGTTGCTGCCACCCCGGCGCAAGCTGGGCCGACGACAGCGACTGCCCCGGCGTGTGCGGCAACGGCACCTGCGAGGCCCCCGGCGAGACCCCCTGCAACTGCGCCCAGGACTGCCCCGGTGAGTCCTGCGGCAACGGAGTTTGCTGCGGAGCCCAGGGCGAGACGCCTGCCGGCTGCCCCGCCGACTGCGCCCAGTGCACCGCCGACAGCCAGTGCCACGCCGGGGATGAGTGCATCCAGGCCAAGTGCGTTGGCTATGTCTGCCAGGAGATACCCAAGCCCGACGGCAGCATCTGCCAGGATTGGATTGGACGCTGCCTGAACGGCACCTGTGAGTGGGACGTGGAGCTCCAGACCTGCCAGCAGATCACGACCTGCGTCGACTCCTGCAGTGGCAACCCCATGCCCATGTGCGTCGACGAGTGCATCAACCGCTCCAACCCCAGCGCCAGGCAGAACTACCAGATGCTCAGCAACTGCATCGAGATGGAGTGCGGCCCGGAACCGGATGCGGCGTGCAAGGCACAGGCTCTTGCGGGCCCGTGCCAGAACGAGGCCGAGGCCTGCGGCTACGCTGCCTGCGTCCCGAGCTGCGCCGGCAAGGTCTGCGGCGACGACGGCTGCGGCGGGACCTGCGGCACATGCCCGGGTGCTCAGGGATGTGTTGCCGGAACTTGCCAGGAGCCGTCGGCGGAGACCTGCGACGGGCTGGACAACGACTTCGACACGCTTATTGACGAGGATTTGACCCGGGAGACGACCCCTTGTGGCTATAACAACGAAGGGGTCATGGTTCAGGGCTGCTCAAATGGTGTCTGGTATGACTCGTATTGCACGGGAACGGATGAGTGCAAGACGGGTACCATGAGGCGAGGCGCTCCGACCTGCAATATCGGCACTGGACATCAGGAGTCCGGAGTCATCACTAAAATCGTCTTCTGGAACCAGGGGAAGGTCTATAATTCCGCTACTCAGTCCTGGGTAAATGCGCAAGACTATATTATTTTCTACTCTGGCGATCACACGATTGTCAGAGCTCGTCCGTACACCAATAATAGTATTTGGATGTCCGGTGTTGACGCACCCGCCAGTCTGGCTGACGCCATGGCTGGAATCGACACGCCCGATGCCTGTCTTAAGGACATGGAGTATCTGGCCAACGAGGCGGAGTGGTGGACCTACCTCTACAACACGCAGTGCATTGGCGTCTACTCTTCGGGTTCGACCTACACGTTCCAGAACAAGGTCTACGACCCGCCCGAGGCCGGCTGGGGGATCTCCGGCATCAATGTGGGCTGGCGTCCTGAGTTGGGCTACACGCCACCCCCGGGCGTGATTGTAGACGGGTGGGAGTACTTCTCCATTGATCTGCCGTTTGGCCAGGCGACCAATACGTTTGCCACGACATCTGCTGACAGTCCCGCACTGAGCCTCACCGTCACCGATCCCCAGAACGACTGGACGTTCACCTGTGGTCAGCGGCAGGACTGCTACGTCTCCGTTTGGGAGATCCCTGGCACGCCGTACAACATGGAATTCGAGGAGTGGGGCCGCAAGGTCGAGCGCTGTGTGAGTGGCCAATGGCTGCAAACGGAAGAGTGCTCCACCTGGAATCTCGATTGCTACCCCGACGAGTGGCTGCTGAACGACCAGTGCGTGAACTTCGACACCGCCATTTGCGTCCCGAACTGCACCGGCAAGGTGTGCGGCAGCGACGGCTGCGGCGGTGCCTGCGGCACGTGCGGCGCCGGCGAGACTTGTACTGCCGGTGTTTGTGCCTGCGTCCCGGACTGTACAGGTAAGGTGTGCGGCGACGACGGCTGCGGCGGCACTTGCGGCACGTGCAACGACAACAACGTCTGCACGACCGACTCCTGTGATGCGGGGGGACAGTGCATGACGGCGCCCAATGACGGCGCCGCTTGCGATGACAACAACGCCTGCACCCAGAACGACGCCTGCCAGGCAGGGGCCTGCGTGGCGACTCCGCTGAACTGCGACGACGGCATCGCCTGCACGGTGGACTCGTGCGTCCCGGGCGTTGGCTGTGCGAACGTGCCGGATCACCAGTTCTGTAATGACGGGAACCCCTGCACGGCAGAGATCTGCGTCGAGGCTATCGGCTGCGACATCATCAACGTTGCCAATGGAACTACCTGCAACGACCAGAACCCTGCCACTTCTGGAGACATCTGCACGAACGGCTCCTGCGCCGGATTCGCTCCCCCTACGGTGGTCACTACCTTGCCCGAGCCTGGCAGCTCCGTTGTGGCCGGTGACCTGCTTCAAGTCACCTTCAGTAGCCCGATGGACGCCACTACTCTGGTTGGTCAGACCTTCGCTGGTCCCTGTTCCGGGTCAATCCAGGTCTCTTTGGACAACTTCGTCTCATGCCTCTCCTTTGCTGATTCGAGTGTGTCTATGGACGGGACGGGCACGACGGCGACCCTAATGCTGGCCCCGGGTCTTTTGGTGAACCAGACATACAAGTTCAGGGTTACAACCGCCGCAAC
>CAYTWV010000072.1:5993-7078 GCA_964442235.1 uncultured Myxococcales bacterium
CAACCTCTGCGATTACTCCGTGGTCATCTCTCAGGTTTACGGTGGAGCCGGCTCCGCGGCTGCCTTGTACAACGCGGACTACGTCGTCCTACACAACCGGGGTACCACACCTATGAACATCGTGGGCTGGTCCATCCAGTATGCTTCCGCCACGGGAACCACCTGGCAGAGAGCGTCACTGTCAGGGACGATTCCTGCAGGTGGACACTTCCTGGTCAGAATGTCGACCCCCGATGCGAATGGTTCTGCATTGCCGACGGCCGACGCAACGGCTTCGCCTGCCATTGCCATGTCCGGTACGGCGGGGAAGGTAGCTCTGGTTCGCAACCAGAGCTCCCTTACGGGCGCCTGCCCGACGACGCTCATGATCGTTGACTTCGTTGGCTACGGCACCACGCCGAACTGCTTTGAAGGTGCGGGACAGGCTCCGGCTCCCTCGACGACCACCGAGGTTGTCCGTTACCAGTCCGGATGCGCCGAAATGAATCAGAATCAGAGTGACTTCACGACCAGGGCTCCTGCGCCCGTCAACTCCGCCTCTTCCCCATTGGTGTGCGGCTGCTACGCAATGAACGAGTCCAACACGAGCACAGAGGCTGACTACTGTGTGACTCAGTTCCCGCTGGACATATCGACTGAAGTAGCGCTCATCTCAACCGTGATGACGTACGGACAGATTTACGAGACGGTTATTACGCCTCCGGCAGGTGCAGACTCGGCGGTGCGGGTACAGGTCGGCATGGGGTTTCCCTCCGTCAACCCGCAGTACCAGGCGTGGGAGTGGCGGAATGCTAACTTCAACGTGCAGGCCGGAAACAATGACGAGTACATGGGCACTTTCGCAACAGGCTTCGAAGCGGGGTCATATCGTTACGCCTATCGGTTCAGCCTGGATCATGGAGTGAGTTGGACCTATTGCGACAAGGACGGGGCAGGGTCCAATCCCGGTTTGACCTTCTCGCTCGACCAGCTTGCCACCGTAACCTTGTACTAATAGTTCGAACCACACCCCAGCCGTCAACACGCGCCTTCGATGGCCATACGGAACGTCGCGGCGACACGAACTTCGGCCACCTCATAACTAC
>CAYTWV010000072.1:7088-12706 GCA_964442235.1 uncultured Myxococcales bacterium
TCCAATGGCATTTCATGTTGCAGTCGGGATTCGAGTTTGGAAGCGGCGATACCGAACAACTGCGTTGAGATTGGGTGCGCTGGAAATGGCGTCAAGACCGGAGACCGAGAGTCGTCGAAGTGAGTCAAATGGCGGCTGGACGGGTTTCTGGGGAGGACGGCCAAAAGTCCTCAGCTTTTGGAGAAGCAGAGAGAGAACGGGCCCAATCGGGGGTCCATGGGGCCTTCTCGAGTCAACAGGTTTGACTCTGGTCGCGACAGGTCAGAACCCGCAGGAGAGCCTGGCCACAGGCCGAGATGGGCGTGAAACAGTTAGTGATTTCGGGAGGTTCCCTTCGATGCGGCCCTGCGGGCCTTACTCAGGGCAGGCCTCGCTTGCCCATTGTGGCCTGCCACGAGCGAGCGAGTTTGACGAGCGAGTCGAGTGGACAGAGTGATGCTGGAGAAGGAAACTCTCCGATAAAAACGGTGCATAACCGCATGCAAAACCATATTTCGTGCCATCATCGCAACAGATATCATCGATATCGGACACCTGCCTTGTTGGTCAAGGCGCACATCGGTCCCTTGCATCACTTCACTTAATCATCGCAGGGCTGACGGCGAGCGCCAAGCTTATGAGAGCCTTCTCGTCATCGTCCAGGCCCCCCTTGTCGATAAGTCCCCAAAGCAGATCCCGCTGCTCCTCTTCGGTCATCTTGTCGAATCTGCGTGACACGACCAATACATGAATATTCTCCTTGTATCCATCTGATATATCAACAGTGTCTTTGGGGAACTCGGCCCGGATAGCCGACTCCAGCAGCTTCTTGATTTCATCTCTATTGCGCATGCCCAATTCCTCCGATATTAGCGCCGATTAGCATCAAGCCACCTGTATACCCGGTCGACGGCGTCCATGAACGCTGTGGCCTTCTCGGTCTCCCAGTCTCGCGGCTCGTACCGCCAGGCAGGCCTCCACCTCGCAACCTGGGTCGTGAAATCCCGCCACACAAGGCTCCGGCGAAAGGACTCCTGAAACGGCAAGAACTCCAGCAGTGCTTCCAGCCCGTGGGTGAACACCGCCGAGTCATCCAGGCCCAGCTTGCTACCCAATGCCCGCAGGGTGGTTACGCCGTGCACTTCCATGGCGATGGCCTTCATCTTGCACTCAACAGCGTACCCTGCGAGATACACGGCACCCGAGGAATGCGGCTGGCCCCCCTCCATCAGTCGGCGGGCGTCCGCCCGTCGTTTGATTGCGACCTTCCACATGTCGCTTCGGCCATCATGGTCTCGCATGATTTACCTCTCCCGACCCTCGCCCGCTACGGCCAACTGCGGCCGGCTCAATGGAGGACCAACCAGCTCGCCTCCAACAATACGACACTACATTCTCCCCTCCGCTGGTTCAAGCAACAATCGTCGTCGGGATCTTGGAGAACGTTGCACATGCGGTACCATCGCCTGCTCAAACCGGAGGACGTGGATGGCTCCTCGAATGTTGATCCAGTTGATGGCGATGATGCTCACTCTGGTACGAACCCTCTTCGCTGACAAGGCCAATCTGGCGTTGGAGAACCTGGCATTGCGTCAGCAACTCGTTGTTCTTCAGCGCAAGACCCCCCGGCCGAGGCTCGACGATTTCGATCGCGCTTTCGGGGCTGGCCTGAAGGAGCACTTCTCTGCCTGGGCCCTTCGACTCCGCTCAGGACAGGCCGACGCCCTCATCATCGTGAAGCCAGAGACGGTCATCGGTTGGCACAGAAATGCATTTCGCCACCACTGGGCCAAGAAGTGCGCCGGACGTCCGGGACGCCCTCCGATTCCAACGGAGCACATCGACTTCATCAGGCGCATCTCCGGTGACCACCCTGAATACGGCGAAGACCGCATCGCCCTGGAACTCGAACTCAAGCTCGGGATCCGGCACTCGGCAGCGACCGTCCGCAAGTACATGGTCAAGGGCATCGGTCCGGGGCGCGCACGCTCCCCCCAGTCGTGGAGCACGTTCCTCAAGAACCAGGCATCTGCAATATGGACCTGCGATTTTTGCGTCCAGCGGACAGTGAAATTCACGGCCCTTTATATCTTCGTCGTCATGGAACTGGGAAGCAGGAAAGTGATGCACATAAACGTTACAGCGCATCCAACACAAGAGTGGGTCCGACAGCAGATTCGGACTGCGAGCTACGAAAAGCAACCGAAGTTCCTTCTCCACGACAACGACGGCATGTTCGGGCAGCTTGGAAAGCCGGCAAGCGTCGAGGTCAGCGGCAAGAGGGTCTCGTGCCGGTCGGGGCTCGACGTCTGGTTGGCCGAGACCCAAGGTATCCGAGGCATCCCGGCCCCTTACCATGCGCCCAACGCACAGGCCCACATCGAACGGTTCAATGAGACGTTACGGCGTGAGCTCTTGGACCACATCCTCGTTTGGAACGAGTCGCAACTACGGGCCATAACAGCAGAGTACATCCGTTGGTACAAGTGGGCTTCATACTGCTTCACCTCGCTATGTTGCGGGAAATAGGGGCTTTCCTTTCGGAGAAACTGGTACCGCGCCCTCTCGCCTCGCACGGATCCTGGCAAGAGCTGCCATGGCCCCGGGCTTGGGGGACGAGGATGGACGACTTGCAGGTTTCTGCCCGGGACGGAGGGCTTACGGCCCTTCAGTCGAGGTTGGGCGTTGTGTTCGAAGCCGTGGCCCAGGCCATGGTTCCGGCCATGGAGCGAGCGGGTATTTCGACCGTGGGTATCGACGAAGGGATGGTGCAACTCCAGAACGGTGCGGTGGAGCTTGCGGCCCAGGCCCGCCGGGCCATCAGCAGTGGAACTGCCTTCGCCGACGCCGTCCACGACTATGACAGCTACCCCCTGCTATCGAAGTTCTACCACTCGGTTCTGGACGTCATGTGCCTGTCACTGCCGCCTGAAATGGTGCGGTTCACTCGGGAGTTCGTTGGGGGAACCCCTCCAGAATTTGGTCCCGATGTCCGAAACTATCTCTCGGTTGCAGCGGTGCGTTTCGACGGCGATTTCACCGGCGCCTTGGCTCGGTTTGCCCTCTTTGTGGGCGTTCGGTTGAACCTGGCGATGGTGTACCGGGATTCGGCTCACGGGTCGGCACTCACGGGGCTTGCCGATGAGCTGGACCGCAAGGCCGAGCAGGCAGTTGCCGAGTTTCTGTCCCAGCCTGAGGTGTTGCAAAGGCCCATTGAACCCATGAAGGCCATGGTGGCGCTGGCATGCCTTCGCCTACTGCCGGAGATTGACGAGTTGGTCTCCATCATGAACCAGCTTCAAGTTGAGGCTCGAAGGCCCTATGAAGTGCGCGCAGCACTGGAAGAGGAACTTCGGGACCTGGATTGCGCCGATGCCCTTCTGCTTCGCAAACACGTCAGTGACGAGTTGCCCGATCTGGAGGTCTTTGGCGAGAATCAGCCCAGAATGACCAACAAGCGCCTGCGGGCTCACCATCCCCTGGCCTTGGGCGAACTCACAGACGACGCCATGAACATGAGGCTGCATCGGCTTAAGGAGAAGGTTGCGAACAAGGGCATGAGCAGTCTGAAACGCACGGCCCCCACACTCCCGGAAGTACTGCTATCGGAGACGGAACGAGGTGACGAATGAACGGGCACGTGGTCGCAGACTGGAAGGAGGTTGCCTGCCTACTGAACCAGGAGGAGCCCGGGAGTGTGCTCAGGATTCCGAAACGCCGGCTTCCTCATCCGGCAGAGGGTGGCGCTCGTCCCTCAATCGGGATGCCGGAAGGCCAGTCTGCGGATTTTCGCATCAACCTCAGTGACAGCAGGTGCCTGCATATTCGGGTGTTCGCTGGACATTATGAGGCCCACCTGGACCATGTGGACCCTGCTAGTAATCTTCATGCCCACATGGCCGGAAGCCCCTCCCGTGGCAACGCTGCTGCCTGGGCGGGCATCGGGGCTCTGGTCGGGCTCATGGTGGGCGGCAAGAAGGAAGGGATGGTGGTCGGGGGGCTCATCGGCCTTGTACTTGGCGGTCTCGCCGTGGCAAGTTCCCTCCAACGGAACGAGACGGCTGCCGGCGGTAACGGCACTCCCTGATAGGAGCACTCCATGGCCTGGCGGGGATCCTGTTTCAATCGTCTCTTCGAGAAGCTGCGCGATGGCCCCATAGAAGTTGACCTCCGGGGGTACCAGAACATGGTCCGCCACGTCGGCCTGTTGGAGCCACAGTTTCTGGGAATTCCCGATGCTGAGTTGGCCTCACGGCTGCGGGCCCTGCGTCCACCGGGCCGCCACGAAGGCCCTGCCAGAGACACCTTTGATTCCCTTCGCTGCCAGATTGGCCCCTCCGGCAGCAGCCCGGGGGCTGAAGGCGACCTGCCCGATTCCGACCTGGTTCTGTTGGCAGCGCTGGTGCGGGAGGCCGGGCGTCGAGGCACCGGGCTGCGAGCCTTCGATGTGCAGGTACTGGCGGGCCTTGCCATGTGCAGGCAGCACTTGGTGGAGATGCAGACGGGGGAGGGGAAGACTTTGGTCGCTTTGTTCCCGGCGGCCATGGAGGCCCTGACCGGAAAAGGCGTGCACGTTCTCACGTTCAACGACTACCTGGCCCGGCGAGACGCAGCGTGGATGGGGCCGGCCTACCGCCTGTTGGGGTTGTCCGTGGGCACCATTCAGGATGGCATGGCGAGGGAAGCCAAGAGGTTGGCCTACCGGTGCGACGTGACCTATGCCACGGCAAGGCAGGTGGGCTTCGACCTGCTACGAGACTCGGTGGTCCTCTCCCCGGACGACCGTGTCATGCGGCCGGCCCACGCTGCCGTAGTGGATGAGGCCGACGCCCTGATGGTGGACGAAGCCCGGGTGCCCATGGTCCTTGCCGGCGTCAACCCGCTGGTCCCCCAGAGTCTCCTCCATTTGGCCAGTCTGGCAGCCTCGTTGACTCCCGGTGACGATTACTCGGTCCAGGACGAGGGCCGCAACGTGGTGCTGACCGACAGGGGGCTGGACCGCTGCGAGAACCTTCTGGGGATCGGCGAGTTGCATTCCGACAAGAACCTGGACTTACTGGTTAGTGTGCATTGCGCCATTCATGCCCATGTCTTACTCCGATGTGACGTCGACTACATTGTGCGTGACCGGCACATTCAATTAGTAGACGAGTGCACCGGGCGTGTGGTCTTGGACCGCCAGTGGCCCTACGGTTTGCAGGCAGCATTGGAGGCAAAAGAGGGGCTGGCGCCCCAGCCCGAGGGGACCATTCTGGCCAGCATCACGGTTCAGCACTTTCTGGGGGCCTATCCCAGCCTCAGTGGTATGACCGCTACGGCCAGGCCCGCTGCTGCCGAGGTGCGCCAGTCCTATGGGTTGAAAACGCTGGTTGTGCCGCCCAACCGGCCCTGTATTCGGCGAGACCTTCCCGACTATGTATTTGTTGATGGACCAAGTAAGAATCAGGCCCTGTTGCGCGAAATCGAGAGAGTGCATGCCACGGGCCAGCCGATACTGCTGGGGACTCGCACGGTGGAGGAGTCCGAGGGCTTCAGCGAGCTTTTGAAGGCAGCGGGACACTCCCATCGAGTCCTCAATGCTCGCAACGACGAAGAAGAGGCCAGCGTCATTGCAGAGGCGGGGACCTGGGGCGCCATCA
>CAYTWV010000073.1:0-5112 GCA_964442235.1 uncultured Myxococcales bacterium
TTGATGCTGAGGAGCGCCATGCCCAACACGGCACAGTTCGTCGTAATCAGCGGCAGGAAGATCCCCAAAGCTCGATAGAGCCCCGGGGCGGATTTCTTTAGGATAATCTCGACCACCTGCACCAGACCGGCGATGACCAGAATGAAGCTGATCGTATCAAGATACTCGATCTTCAGCAGGACCAGGCCTTCGAACACCGGATAAGTGAGCGCCGTGGCCAGGGTCATGACCGCCAAAACCGCTGCCGACATGCCGAATGCCGTAGAGAGTTCCCGGGAGACTCCAAGATAGGGGCAGATCCCCAGGAACCGAGCAAAAATCACGTTATAGGTCAGAATCGACGCCAGGAAGATTCCGAAGAGGTTCATCTCAGCCATGGGCCTTCCTCCAGTTTTCCACTGCGTTCATCCCGCCAATCAGGAATCCAAGAGTGATGAATGCACCAGCCGGCAGAATGAACACCAGGGCCGGCGTGGGATCTGCGCCAAAGACGGGCATACCGAACCAGGTCCCGTTACCTAGAACTTCCCGGACGGAAGCCAGCACCAGGAACCCTAACGTGGCCCCCAAGCCCATGCCCACGGCGTCCAAAGCCGAGGCCACAACGGGAGACTTGCAGGCAAAGGCCTCGGCGCGGCCCAGAATGATGCAATTCACCACGATGAGCGGAATGAAGATGCCCAGACTCTCATAGATGTCGGGGAAATAGGCCTTCAACACCAGATCCACGATGGTCACGAAGGTGGCAATCAGGACGATGAAGCAGGGAAGCCGGGTCTTGTCCGGAATGATATTTCTCAAAGCCGCCACAGCCACGTTGGAACACACCAGCACGAACATCAAAGCGCCGCCCATGCCGATCGCATTCACTGCGGCGGTGGTAATGGCCAGCGTCGGGCACATCCCCAACAGAAGCCGGAACGTGGGATTCTCGTTCCAGAGTCCCTTGAGCAAGTCGTTCATGGTCTCCTCCCCCTATTTCTGCGCCACGGGAGCGGTAAACTGCCCCCGGACCGAATCCAGCCCCTTCACCAACTCGCCAGTCGCTTCCTTCACGGCCCCTGTCACAGCCTTGGAGGTGATGGTCGACGCCGTAATGGCCGCAACATCGTTAGGACCAACATCTTTCGTCTGAACTACAAACGTCTGGTCCTTTACCAGCCGATCATAGAAATTCAGAACAAACACCTTCTTGGGATCCAGCGCTGGTAAAGTTTTGGGGTCGACGTCCTGCGAGTCGGAAGCCTTGGCGCCAAGACCAGGAGTCTCGCTCTGTTCCAGGATGAAGAGGCGATGCATCTTCAGTGTCTCGGTCGACTCCAGGTTCTTGTAACCCACCAGCATCACAATCTTGCCCGAGTAGCCCTTCTCGGCGCGGGTCTTGACGGCCACACCACAAAGCTGCCCGTCCTTGAACCCCGGATAGAAAACCATTCCCGCATCTTTGCGTTTCTGCAGGGCGTCCTTTTCGGCTTGGGAAGCGTCGGCCGGAAGTTCGGGAATCACCCCTTCACCCCGGGACCAGAACACCTTCTTTTCCACGTTGGCTTCGCAGCCCTCGGGAAGCACCTTGGCCACAGCGCTCTTCTCGGCAGCGGCAATGGTCTGTTCGATTCGCTCTGCCGTAGCGGCTTTCACCAGGGCAAGTCCACCCGCACAAACCGTGGAGATTGCCACCAATACCAGGACCGCCTGCAGATCAGATTCTTTCTTCTCAGCCATCTAAAGCCTCCCCTATGCCTTCGCGAAGGGCGCGGGTTTGATGTACCGGTCGATAATCGGGGTCAACCCGTTCATGACCAGGATGGCGAACGAAACGCCCTCGGGGAACGATGCAAGCAACCGAATGAGGCAGGTAATCACACCACACCCGACGCCAAAAATCAGCATGCCCCGGGACGTTACCGGCGAGGTCACCATGTCCGTCGCCATAAATATGGCGCCAAGCATCACGCCGCCCGACAGGATGTGTATCACGGGGCTGGCCCAGCGAGCCGCATCCACCAGATGGAAAACGCCCGTGAAGACAAACACCGTTCCAATAAATGCAACCGGGATATGCCAGGTAATGACCCGTTTCCACAACATGAACAAACCGCCAAGCAGAAGGGCAACGGCAGAGACTTCACCGAGACACCCCCCCACGTTCCCAAGCAGAAGGTCCAGATTGCTCGTAGAGACCGACGACATCTGCTCGGCGCCACGCTGAACATATTTGATCAGACCCAGAGGCGTCGGGCCCGTCGTGGCATCGGCCATGAAAGACATGAACGATCCGGGGACCGGTTTGGGCCAGGCCGTCATGGCCGTAGGGAACGCCACAAACATAAACACACGGCCAACCAGGGCGGGGTTGAAGGGATTGTTTCCGATTCCACCGTACGGAATCTTCGCCACACCGATAGCTACCAGCGAACCCACCACGGCCATCCACATCGGAATGCCCGAGGGAAGGTTCATGGCCAGCAACATGCCGGTCACCACGGCAGAACCGTCGGTGAGATGTTCTTTCACCGGGCGTTTCAGCATCCAAAGCCCAACCGCTTCCGCTGCCAGACAGGTCACCACCGTGACCACTTGAACCAGCAGGGCCCTGAGACCGAAGTACCAGACCGATGCAGCCGTAGCCGGCATCAACGCCAGCACCACGGTCAACATGACCTTGCGAACCGAGTCCTGCTCCCTGAGATGAGGAGAAGACTGCAGAATCAGTTTTTTCTCGCTCACTTCTTTATTCTCCTCTGATAATACTTCGCAAGGCGATTATAGAGCACCAGGCTCCTACGTGCGGGACATACGTACTGGCAACAGCCACACTCGACGCAGTCCATGACGTTGGCGCAGTCGGCCCACCGCTTGAACTCGGCCATGGCCGCAATGTCGCAGGGAACCAGGTTCACCGGGCACGCTTCCACACAACGGCCGCAACGGATGCAATCCTGCTGCTCGTATGCCTGGATTTCGCTATCCTCAAGCAGAAGCACGCCGGACATGCCCTTGACCACCGGAGCTTCCAGCGAGCGAAGGCTTTTGCCCATCATGGGACCGCCCGCCACGATGGCCCGCAGGGTCTCTTTGGCCCCGCCAGCAGCATCGACAAGCGTCTGCAAGGGCGTTCCGATGCGGACGACATAGTTACCGGGCTTGTTGACGGCCTTGCCCGAGACCGTGATGACTCGCTCGAACAGCGGCTTCCCACTGGCCACGGCATCAAACACCGCAGCGGCGGTACCCACATTCTGGACGACCACCCCGACGTTGAAGGGCAGTTTGCCCGAGCCCACTCGCCGACCGGTCAATGCGTCGATGAGTTGTTTCTCGGCGCCTTGGGGATATCGGGTGCGAACGGCGCGGACCTCGATGGTCATCTGAGCCGAGTCGTCGGCCCCTTCGATCAGCGCCAGATGCGCCTTTTCATTCAGGGCCTGGTTCAACGCAGCAATGGCTTCGGGCTTGTTATTCTCGACGCCCACCTGGACATTCTTCACTCCCAGAATGGAAGCCATGACCATGGCGCCAGCCAGCACCTGGGCCGGTCGAGAACGCATCACCGCGTCGTCGGCCGTCAAATAGGGCTCGCACTCACATCCATTTAGGATAAGCGTGTCGATTTTGGCATCCTTGGGGGGAGCCAACTTCACATGAGTCGGAAACGCTGCGCCGCCCAGACCGACGATTCCGCCGGCCTTGATGGCATCCAAAAACCCCGCCTTCTTGGCCCAGGGTATCAACGCGGCAGGCGACCAGGCCTCGGACCCGGTGTATTTGCCGTCGTTCATGATCTCAATGATGGGGACGCGGTAGGCACCCACGACGGAACCGTCATAAATGCGCAGTACCTTACCCGAAACCGGGCTGTGCACCGCACTGGAAACGAATCCGTCGGCCTGCGCCAACACATCCCCGACCTTCACATCCTGCCCTTTTTGGACCGCAACCACACTTGCCTTCCCAAGGTGTTGCGTCACGGGCACCTGCACTTTATCCGGAGAGGCGACTTCCGTCAGAGGCAATGCCGGAGCAAGCTCCTTGGCCTCTCGGGGGTGTACGCCACCCGTGCTGAATCCGGTCGCTGCACCACTCATGCAACCACCTCCTTCGTAGGACTTTGGGTGGCCGCAGGCATCTCGAAATGCGCCCCGAGAATGCTGTGCTGCGGGCACTTCAAAATACAAGCGCCACACCGTGTGCACTTGCCCTGGTCAATGGTGATCAAGTCGTTCTGCAGCGAGATGGCCTGTTCCGGACACGCCTTCACACAGAGCTGACACGTGATGCATCCCACCTGGCAATACTTCTTCACCTGGGCGCCTCGGTCCTTGCTCTTGCACTCGCAGTAAACCCGCTCACCTTGAGGAATCATGGCGATGAGGCCGCGAGGACACGTCTTAACGCACGCTCCGCACGCCACACACTTTTCCTCGATGACTTCGGCGATACCATCCACCACCCGAATGGCCCCAAAGGTACATGCCTCCACACAACTGCCGTACCCCATGCACCCGTAAGGGCACACCTTGGTCGCAGCCGTGACCAGATCCGCAGCGGTGCACTCCTTGAGCCCGAAGAACTCCCCTTCGTTCAGCGCCTTGCTGTCGCTTCCTTTGCAGAAAACGTGCGCGACCGTCGGGACGGATTCCTTCGCTTCCATCCCGAGAATCCCGGCAACCCTCTTTCGGGTGTCTGGACCTCCGGGAGGACACGCCGCATCCGGGTCCTTGGTTTCAACGATGAAGCGAGCGAACCCCGAACAGCCGGGGAAGCCGCAACCACCGCAGTTATACTGCGGTAGAACGCCTTCCACCTCTTTGATCAGCGGGTTCTCCTCCACGGCAAACTTACGCGCCGTGACCACCAGCACCAACGCCAGCGCTCCGGCCAGACCAGCCAGAAATAACGCCGCCGTCACTACCGCTTGGACGTCCACCTCACTCCTCCTTGGATTGCTTGACCACCACGGGCAGGGTCCCACCGCTTCGATTCACCAGATACGCCGGCGCCAACCCCAACGGAAGCAGCACCAACACCCCAATCAAACCGCCAACGGAAGGAGAAACTCCTATCACGCTCGAGAGCCACTCCGACCCCAGAACGCCACCCAGGACGGTGCTT
>CAYTWV010000073.1:5122-12640 GCA_964442235.1 uncultured Myxococcales bacterium
CGGACACACATAGACCAGACAAGCGGTTTTCACCTTCACGGGGCCCGAAAAGAGCACATTGACGCGGTCACCTTGACGCAGAGCGTCAGCCGTGCGCCCCTGCATCACGTACGATTCCTGCCCCTGCAACAGGAGGGAGCAGGTCGAGGAGTGTCCGCAGCCCTGGCATTTTTGAACTCCGACCCGCACATCCACCGTTTGACCGTGAACCGAGACCACCGTCCCTTGCAAACCGTCGCCGTGGTTCGTAGAACAGAGTTCCAGATCTGCGGAGCGGGTCCCAGGCCCATTTCGTGGGGAAGTTGCGCCCACTTCGTCGCTAGTTGGCATTTCCTGCGCCCTTCTGTTTCTTGGGAACCTCGGCCGGATTTGGCTCTGGGGCGGGCTCGTCCTTTTCCTGGCTTGCTTCTTTGGCTTCTTTGGCGGCCTTGAGGTTCTTCAAATAGACCTGCACGGCCTTCTTGTGCTCTTCGTAGTTTGTCGTGAACGTATGTCCACCGCTGCCATCGCCCGTGGCCACAAAGAACAGAAAGTCGGTCCGGGATGGCCCCACGGCCGCATGAATCGCCTCTTTCGAGGGACTGCAAATGGGCCCCGGCGGCAACCCGGCGTATTCGTATGTATTGTAGAAATTCTTGGCGTTTCGCCGGTCCTCTACCGTGGGGACTCCGCCCTTCTTGGCGTCGGTGTAGGTCAGCGTGGGGTCGGTCTCCAATTTCATGGCCTTGCGCAGCCGATTGTAAAAGACCGAAGCGACCAGATTTTTCTCGTGAGACAGGGAGGTCTCTCGTTCGACCAAGGACGCCATGACCAGGAATTCATAATCGGTCAGGGTGAACTCTTCCATGGTGCGGGTGTATTCCCGCAGGCGTCCCTTTTTGGCCTTCTTGATTTCGTCCAGGGTAAGCTGAACCATCTTCTTCAAGACGGCTTCCAGATCCTGCCCGGGCGCCACGTAGTAGGTTTCGGGATAGAGCCAACCCTCTAAGGCAAACTTTACCCGGTCACGCTTCTGCGGAATCGGAATCCCTAACTTCTGGGCGTAGTCCCAGTCCGAAGCCAGTTTCAGGAAATCCGCCTCGGTGCATAGTCCCGAGGCTTCAAAGGCAGCGGCCACTTGCCAGATATTCTGGCCAGGCTTCACGGTTGCGACCAGGTACGGGACTTGGGGCCCCTTGACCAGGCCGTCGGCCACTTCGGATGCGCTTTGGCCTGTGTGGAAAAAATAGGATCCCGCCCGGAGTTTGCCCGCCGTGTCGTTCAGCCAGAGATACGTCCTGAAATAGGTGGCACTGATGGGGAATTCGGCGTCCTGTAACATGGCGATTACTTCGGAGACACTGGTCCCCTGGGGCACCACGACTTTCACGGGAGGCCCGGCCTTTTCTGCCATGGGTTCGAACATGGAGGCTTGATAATCCCAGTAAACCAGCGAGGCCACACCCAGAAACAGGAGTGTGCTTGTAATAGCCCACCAGACGCCGCGTTTCATTCTTGACCTCCCTCGTCGACGAATTCCCGGGGCGGCCTGGGAAGCCCGTCCAAATAGGCCTGAAGCAGCACGGAAGCTGCCATCATGTCGATTACGCTCTTCTGCTTCTTGGCGTTCATCCCCGCGTCATGCAGCAACCTGGAGGCCTGAACCGTCGAGAGACGCTCGTCCAGCATCACGACCTCGATAAGCCCGCCCAACTCTTTGCGCAGCAGCCCGGCAAACGAAGCGATGCGGTCGGCTGATTTGCCACGAGTCCCATCCATCCCCAACGCAAGGCCCACTACAATTCGTTCGACTTCCCACTCCCTGGCCCACTTGGCCACCCGCTTTGCTGCTTCAGGAATGGGTCCGGCGTGTTCGACCGTTTCCCGGGGGAACGCCATGCGACCGTCGGGATCACTTAACGCCAACCCGATTCGTCTGTCTCCGAAATCGACTCCCATACAGCGGGGCATGGGTTACCTCATCTGGCTGCGGGGCGCAGGTCCTTGATGCGAAGGCTCAGCGCCGTGGTGCCGTGAAATGTTCTCATTTCAGGCAAATAGGCTACATCCACACGTTCTGCGACTCGCACAGCGACGTCCGGCACCCGCCACCAAAGGGCCTCGACGCGCCGGCCGCCATCATCCAACACAAGCTTCAGACTGTCATTACGAATCGTCTTTCGCTCTGCCACCAATACATCCATCGAGGCCAACGTAGGCTCGGGATTCGCAGTTCCGAAGGGAGCCAGCCGCTCGATGTCCGCAACATGGTTGGGTCCCAGGTCTCGCAAGGGAAGTTGGGCGTCCACCAGCAGTTCGGGCTCTTGTGCGGGCCCATCCCGACTCTCTTCGAAGGCTTTGCGAAGGTGCTCTCGAAGCTCGGGAATGCGGTCCACGCGCAAGGTGACGCCGGCGGCCTGATTGTGGCCCCCGAACCGCTCGTACATATCGGACCGCTGTGCCAGCGCACCCGCAATATCGAATCCCGGAACCGAGCGGGCCGACCCCGTCGCCATCACGCCATCTTCCACAAATAACAACGCAGGCCGGTGAAACCGCTCGCACACCCTTGAGGCCACGATGCCCACTACACCAAGGTGCCACGCCGAACTGGACAAGACCAACGGTGCCTCGGTTTCGGCTTCCCCTGACGCCACTACCTGCTGCTGCGCCTCATCAAAAATGCGCTGCTCCAGCAAACGCCGGTCCACGTTCAACTGCTCCAGGCCCTTCATGCGGTGCACCGCATCGCTACGTTCTCTTGCCAGAAGCAACTCTACGGCAACCGATGCATCATCCATACGCCCCGCAGCATTCAAGCGAGGCGCCATGTACCAGGCGATGGACCCGGCATCAAGGACCCGATCCGCACAACCCGATGACTCTTTCAGCGCCACCAAACCAGGCCTGCTTGCGTCTTGCGCCAGTTGCAACAACCCCTTGTTCACCAAAAGCCGATTTTGTCCGTGCAAGGGCACCATGTCCGCTACGGTCCCCAGCGCCACCAAATCCAGGAACCGTTTGGGGTCCAGCTTCACATGCCCAAACCGGGCGCTACTGCGCAATTCCACCGCCAGCGCACACAGAACCAGGAAAGCCACCCCTACCCCGGCCAAATCCCTGAATACGTGAGTCGGTTCCCACATCTGCGGATTCACCAACACCGCGGCCCTGGGCAATTCGCCATGAACCTGGTGGTGGTCCGTGACGATCACGTCCACACCCCGACTGTTCAGATAATCCACTTCGGCAAGGGACGCAGTACCGCAGTCCACGGTAATCAGCAGTTGGCAACCCAAATCGGCCAACTCTTTGGCCCGTTCCATGTTAAGCCCATACCCACCCTGCAAGCGGTGGGGCACCCGCCACAACACCTCGACCCCCAGTTCCCTGAAGGCCGAAACCAACAGAGCCACCGAGGTCATCCCATCCACATCGTAGTCCCCGAAAAGACCAATCTTCTGGCCCGCTTCAAGCGCCACGACCACCCGGCGCGCCGCCAGACGGACAGCCTCTATGTCATGGGGATTCTGGAAATGCTGCAACATGGGTCGAAGGAATCGTTCCGCCTGCTCCTGGCCCGTAATCCCCCGCTGAATCAGCAGTGACGCCAGAAAGGGACTCACTGACTCTACATGCTGACACAGACTTGCTAGGGATTCGGGATCAGGGGGAGGGGCAAACGACCATTTCATCGAGGAACTGACTAGGCTCCGGCAGAGGGAGCAGGAGCAGCACGCCCGACGGCGGGCTTCTTCGCACTGATCGCGTCAAGCCAAAGCACGATGGGAGAGGCGATGTAAATCGAAGAGTACGTTCCCACCACAAAGCCAATCATCAGGGCGAAAGCGAAGTCCTTAATCAGACCGCCACCCAGGATGAAGATGGAGATAACCGTCAGCAACGTGGTGCCCACAGTCAACAGGGTTCGGGAGAGGGTCTCGTTGATCGACTTGTTCATGATGCGGTCGAACGAGGAGCCACGCATCTTCCCCTGGTTCTCTCGAATACGGTCGAACACCACGATGGTATCATTCACCGAGTAACCGATGATGGTCATGATGGCTGCGATGATGGGCATCGAGAACGGAATCTGGAACATGGCGAACACGCCGATGGTGATGATCGAGTCATGAACCAAGGCGATCACGGCGCCGGGGCCGAACTTGAAGTCAAAACGCAGGGCGATGTAAAGCAAGATGCCCAGACAGGCATAAAGCAGCGCCAGCAGGCCCTGGTTCAACATGTCCGAACCCACGCTGGGACTAACCGAGGCAGCAGACTCAACCAGCTCGAACCGTTCGGACAAGCCGGCGGTCGCCTTGATGGACTCTTCCAGCTTGGCAGTCAGTTCTTCGATGCGAACGGTGAACGAAGTCTCGGTGTTCCCTTGGGGGAAGTCGGCCAGACGCTTTTCGAAGGCCGTGGGGGCTTCGGCTTCGGCCACCAGTTTGTCCAAGTCGCCGTTCTCGCCTTCGGCCAGGTTCTTCTCTCGGTAGAACTCCATGGAGAGATCCCGGACCTTATCGGACTCGACTTTGACTCGGCGAAGGCCCTTCTCCACAAACAGGGCTTCCACTTCCTTGGAGCGGGTCTCGATGTTGCCTTCGTCGCCGAAGCTGATGAAGAACGTATCGCCGCCCTGCTGGGGGGGATTGACCACGGTGTTCTCGCCGAACTTGGCCTTGAACGCCGCAACGATCTCTTCTTTCTGAGCGTCGGAGAGCAGGGTTACGATTTCGGTATAAATCACGTAACGCAGGTGCTCTGCATCGCCCGAACCGGCCACGAAGTCCTGGACTTCGACCTGCGGTTTGTCCTCAAGGGTTTCCGCGCTGAGCATATTCGTGGCGGCACTTCGGATCAGTTCTCGGTCAATGGGGTCGCCGGCCTTAAAGGCGACCACCATCTTGGTGCCACCCTTAAAGTCCACACCCAGATTCAGTCCCCGGACGCCCAGGGCGACCAGCGAGATCAGAATCAGGAAGGCGCTTCCGAGCATAAACATCTTGCGATTGCCCATGAACTCGATGGTCGTATTTGGCTTGATCAGCTCAAAGAATTTCATGTTTCGCTCCTCTTGCTCCCTACCACCAATTAGATACTCACGCTGTCTTTAATCATCTTGCGGTCAAGCATCCACCCGTAGATCATCTTACAGACGTACAGTGCGGTGAAGACTGACCAGAAGATGCCGATGAGCAGCGTCACGGCGAACCCGTAGATGGGTCCCGTGGTGAAGTTCAACAGAATGAGCCCGGCCAAGGCGGTCGTAAGCTGAGAGTCCATGATGGTCCAGGTGGACTTCTCGAACCCCGTCTCGATGGCAGCACGGGGAGTCTTGCCTGCTCGCAGTTCTTCACGAATTCGTTCGTAGATGAGCACGTTCGCATCCACGGCCATACCCAGTGTCAGCACGATTCCGGCCAAACCAGGCAAGGTCAGAGCCGAGTTGAACCCGATGAGCGTGGCAATGATCAGGATGATGTTCACGACCAGCGCAAGGTCAGCCACAATACCGGCCTGCCGATAGTAAAGAGCCATGAAGAGGAACACCAGCAAAGCGCCGACGATGAACGAAAGCACGCCTGCATCAATCGCATCATTGCCCAACGACGGTCCCACCTGATGGTCCTGAATCTTGTGCACCGGAGCTTTGTAAGCACCGTGCGTCAACACGGTTACCAGGCTCTGAGCTTCATTCAGTTGCTCGGCGGGGTTCGCATTGCCCAAGGTAATCTGAGCTTCGCCGCCACCAATCTTCTCCTTAATTACGGGAGCCGAGTTGATGTCGTCGTCCAGCAAGATGGCCAGATAATCGTTCACGTGTTCAGCGGTCAGGTCTCCGAAGAGCTGGGCGCCACGAGACGTGAAGGTCAGGCTGACATAAGGGGTGCCTTCCTGCTTGAAATAGACTCGGGCGCGGGAGAGGTGCTCGCCGGTGACCCGAGCTTCCGCAAACAGATTCTCCGTGCGGTAATAGCTGGCTGTGACCTGGCCCTTCTCGCGTTCTTCCACAAAGTAGTATCCCACAGTGTGGTCGTCTTTGATTTTGCCCTGGCGCTGCAGGAAATGGACAAACGCCGCCAGATTGGACTTCTTGGGGCTCTTGGCCTGCATCCGGTCGCCAAACTTGGCAAATTCGATGCCTTCGGACTTCTCGGGATACTGGGCCTTGAAGGCATCAAGGTCGCCCCTTGCATCGGCAAAGAAGTCGGCCTTGTTATCCACAATACGGAAGGACAAACGAGCGGTCTGCCCGATGCGCTCACGTACCATATCCATCTGCTCTTTGGAGACGCCGGGAAGCTGAACATCGATGTCCGCCTCACCACTGACGCGCACGTCGGGCTCCACCAGACCGAAAGCATCAATTCTCTTCCGGATGATGCTCAAGGTCTGATCGACGACTTCAGTCTTCAGGCGCTTGAGTTCCTCGTTTTTCATCCGGAATTCCAAGGCGCCTTCCACTCCGTCCACCTTCGTGTACCGAGAGTCCAGCCGAGTCTGAAGCGCATCCAGCGAGAGGATCTCAAGGACCTTCTCGTCGGTGGTCTTGACACGAACCGTATCAAAATTCGGCACCGTGAACTCGGCAAGTGCCTTTACGGCCGCCAGTTCCTCGGGGGTCGCCTTCAGATAGGTCCCGTCATCCCACTCATCGGCCTCTTTCCCGGCGTTGCCTTCACGCATCGCACGAGCAAGATACTCTTCCGTTCGGAACATCAGGTCTCGGGAGTTCTCCAACACGGCCTTCTTAAAGTCCACCGTGTAGCGAAGCTCCAGACCACCCTTGATGTCCAAACCGAAGTTGAGCCGCTTTTCAAACGGGTACCACTTCGGAAGCGAATCCGCCGGGATCAGCGTGGGCAGAATGTAAAGAACCGAGAAGACCAACATTGTCCCAACGAACAACGCTTTCCAAAATCTCTTCTTATCCATCTCCTACTCCGTACCGATACTACTTATTTGGGAGAAACCATTCGCGACTATTTCTTCTCCGAGTCCTTCTCATCCACCTTGGCTTCCGTCTGCAAACCGCCAATGTGCTCCTTCCGAATCTTGATGGTCACGCCATCTGCCACATCCAAATAGATGATGGGATCCGAAATCGCCTTGATGGTCCCCAGAATGCCGCCCGTGGTCAGAACCCGATCCCCCTTCTTCAAAGAAGAGATCATGTCCTGGTGCTTTTTCTGCTGCTTCTTTTGAGGCCGAATCAGCAGGAAGTACATCAACCCGAACAGGAAGACCATCCAGACTAGAAACTCAATCCCGCCCGCTCCGGAACCGCATGAGGCCAGCCCAGCGCCGGGAGCGCCTTCCTTGCCTGCCGTTTCCGTAGCGGCCTGGGCAGCTTCGCCCCCGCCGGTCTGCATCAAAAAAAGCGCATTGTATAACCAGGACACTGTACCCTCCACAGCCCTAGAGTGCGGCCTATTTAGCAGGAATACCCAGGTGGGTCAATCCTTTTTCCCCGCCAGCCCCCCCGGCAGCGCTGATTTAGGGCAGCGTGAAGGGAATCTGGCACCTTTTGCA
>CAYTWV010000074.1:0-12636 GCA_964442235.1 uncultured Myxococcales bacterium
GTGCTCGCTCGGGGGAGAGGTCCTCCTCGTCGATGCCGATTTCGGCGGTGCAGTTGACATTGTGGCGACGCCGTAGCTCCTCTGCCAACCAGGAGATCGCCGAGACGAAGCCTCTGGAGTCCAGGATGCTGGGCCTCAGTGCGTTGATCATTCGGTCCACGGACTCGTGGGTAGCTGCCAGAAGGCTGTCCGTTTGTCGGAAGGCGGCGGCGACTTCTTTACGAGTTCCAGGGGGCTCTTGGCTGACCAGCGCCCGAAGGCGTTCCAGTTCCATCCTGAGCCCGGTGAGCACCTGGCCGGTATCGTCGTGGATCTCCCTGGCGATTCGGGTCCGTTCTCCCTCTTGAACCGCAGCGAGGTTGGCGGCCAGATGATGCAGTTCTTTGGTCTGCTCCCGCACGCGCCGGTCCAGGTCTTGGGTCAGCGAGTGGATGTTCAACAGGTTGTCAATGCGCACCAGCAGCTCCTCCTCGGGGAAGGGCTTGAGGACATAGTCGCTGACGCCGGCCCGAAGGGACTCCAGCCGCACGCTGTCCCCTGTCAGGGCGGTGAGGAAGACGCAGGGTACGGAGGAAAGTTCTGGGTCGGACTTGAGGGCCTTGAGCAGGTCGGAACCCGACATCTCGGGCATCATGATGTCGGTAAGGACCAGGGACGGAGCGTGCCTTCGGGCCAGTTCCAGTCCCTGCGCCCCGTCGGCAGCGGACACCACTCGGAATCGGCGGCCCAGCAATTCGACCAGATAGCCTCGCAGGTCGTCGTTGTCCTCGCACACCAGAATCAATGGAAGGGAAGGGTCCCCTGCGGAAGTAATGGCAAGGCCCGGAGTTGGCGGTTGAGCGGTAGAAGCGGCGAGGCGCCGGGTCGAGATCTCTTCCTCTCCGCTTTCATAGGCCGAGGCGTCGCTTCCCTGGGGTTTCTCCGAACCCTTGGCTTCAGGCAGCATCGTAGGCGTCATCGAAGTCTTCCCCACCGGGAGGTGTACTTCCATGGTGGTGCCAAAGCCCAGCCGGCTTGCCACTTCGACCCTTCCACCGTGCAGTTCCACCGTTTCCCGCACCAGGGCAAGCCCGATACCCACACCTTGTCTTACCTTGCTGCGGCCGCCTTTGACCTGATGGAACCGGTCGAAGATTCGGGGAAGCTCGGCCTCGGGGATTCCCTCGCCGTGGTCGGTGACCCGAATCACCACTTCCTGGCCATCGGACAGGACGCTGAGCGCTACGGGCTCCGCGTCGGGTGGACTGAACTTGAAGGCGTTGGAAAGCAGGTTGTACAGCACCGTACGAACCTGGCGCGGGTCCACTTCGGCCAGGACCTCCTGCTGTACCTGGGAGGCGTCGATACGGAGGCCTCCCGTGGGGCGAACGAACTCGTCGGCCACCCTGCACGCCAGGGCCCCGACGTCGACCACTTGTTTGTTGAGGACGGTCCCGCCGCTATCCAGCCGTGAGAGTTCCAGCAGGTCGTTGACCAGCATCAACAGGCGGCCGGCATTGCGTTCGCCCACATCAATGACTCGAAGTGCTTCGGTGCCTGGGTTCTGCCGCTCCAGCGACCTGAACGCTCCAAGAATATTGACCAGGGGTGTGCGCAGTTCGTGGTTGATATTGGCGAAGAAGTCGTTCTTCAGGCGCGCCAGTTCCTCCAGGTCCCGGGCCCTGCGGTCCAGAGTCCGGCGTTGATGGAAGTTGGAGGCAAGAAGGAAATAAATCACATGGCCCACAAACACGGAGGTCAGGGCACATGCCCCAGTCCATACAATGGGCGTACCGGCCTGGTAGTGCAGGGCCATTTCGGGATGGGTCAGTAACGCGGCCCCGAAGAACGCGGCGACCACGCTGAAGGTTCCCAGGATTCTCATGCCCAGGGGCAGTGCCAGCAGGACGGTCATCAGTGGTGTGGAATAGACACCGTAATAGATGGGAGAGTCCATGCCGCCTAGTTCCACAGCGATATACCCGGAGTAACCGGTGGCCAGGCTGAAAAGCACCACCGTCGTGAATCCCGCACGAGTGTATGCTGGTCGCACATACCGCATGAACAGCCAGCCCAGGAACGACAGGCCAGCGATCCAGATACGCCACTTGAGAATCCAAGGGAACTCGGGCGAATCCGTGGGCATGATGAGGAAGTCCGTGGGCCAAGCCAACAGCGTGAGAAGCAGCAACACGGCCCCGGTAGCCTGGGAGTTTCTGCGTGTCAGGGAGCGGGCGTGGGCGGCGAAGGCAAGGTTCTCGGCCGGGTCGGGCACTCCCACCCTAAGGTAGGGTTGCGAGAGGGCCCAAAGCCCCTTCAATCGTTCAAGCAAACTCCCTTTCTCGTTCGACCCCATCGGCGTCCTGTCCCCATACCCACTGTTGGTCTTCTCTGACAAGGTGGCACGACCCCCCATGCTGCGTCAACCCATGTCAGAACGGGCAGCAAAGGAATTGAACGGCATTCATGGCCGTGTCATCACCGCCGGTAGGATCTTCCACTTTCTGTTCCATGCCGCAGACATAGGTGTTTTCCGGGCACTTGGACCACCCCTTCCAACCGCCCCAACCGCCACCTCCTGGGGGGGTCAGCACAACGGCTCCGCAAGCGGTATCCCGACAGTTGAAGTGCGTGCCGGTCAGGTGCCCACCGACGCTGACGCCGCCGGAACCCTCGCTGTTGAGGTAGAGGGTGCTCGAGGACTCGATTTCATTGCCGTCCAAGTACATGGTGCTTCCAGCGTTCGTCAGTGCCAGTACCGAGGAGTAACCGCCCCCCGTCGCAGGCTCGACGTCGCTTCCCTCGATGGTGGTCCCGCCGGCAAAGTCCCCTCCGAAGTTCAACTGCAGCTTGTCTCCGACGCCGTGGACGATTGCCCTGCCGCCGTTGCCACGGTCGGGGTGATTCTTGAAGTTGATGTCCGGCCCGTAGATGTCTAGTTTACCTCCAAGATCCACGGTCCCACCGGTGGTGTTGTTCAGCAGCAGAGAGGCGTTGGCCAGTCCATTGATGGAGCCGGTGGTGAGATTGGTGGAGGCGGTACTCCAGACGGCGTAGGGCGTGGGCAAGAAGCGCTGCTTCCCCGACAGCGTGATCCAGTCATTGCCCGACTTGATGGAGACGGCCAGGTAGAGATCGTCGGCTCCCTTGACCTTGCCTTCCAGGGCGCTGACGCTGGCGGCGGAGGTGGAACCCAGCATGACCGAGAAGCGTCCAGCATAGACCGTGACTCCTTGAATCTCGTTCCAGGCGGAAGCCAGAGTCGTAGCGCCGTCGAAGAGTTCGAACTTCATTTGGACCGTGGCGTTTACGCCCTCGCCATCTTTTTCCAGGGTGCCGTGGTAAGCGATGTACCTGGGTACGGAATCGGTGGATTGATTCCCGTCGGCCATGGCCTGAACGGCTAGCATCATTATTGTTGCGGCCAGGGAACCCGTCACGGCACCAAGTACTACATAGAGTCCTTTTTTCATATTCCTTCCTCCTAAATTCGTTTTTTCAATACGTTCGTTTGTGTTCATCGCAGCACATACCCGATGTCGCAGGGTCCTTCGGCGGGACAGGTACAATCATCTGGGTCCTGGCACAGCCGCTTTCCATCGGTTGGCCGGTCGGTTGGGTCTGAGCGCAGCGTCCAGACCGTTTGCGTGTCGCCCGATACCTGAGTTGCCGTGGATTCCACCGTGGGCTTCCAGGGTTGTCCGCCGACGGCCTCGCCGAACAGCCGGTCCGTCACGCGGCCGCACATCCAATAGCCGGTTCGGGGCGTGGCATCATAGCCGGGGCTGAGGTGCAGGTGGGAATCGGGGCATCCCTGGTCGCACTGGGGACCGCCATAGTGGCTGCCGCAGCCGCATTCCAGGGCACCGAAATTCAGTGCGTCGGCTTCACCGATCGAAGCCATGGGGTCTTCGGCCCAGCCCGGACAGAGGCTTCGCCATGGGATGACGACGGGGTCGTCCGAGCCGTTGGGGTCACCGGTGACCTGGTCGGGCTGCCACTCGTTGATGCAGCCGCGCACGTAGCTCGCCTGATTGGCCTGATAAGCCGCCAAAGCCCAGCCAACGGCAGGGGGCTGAGGGGAGAGCTGCGCTTCGCACACAATCACGGGCGCAAACGGGTTGGGATAGGTCATCGGGCTCCTGGACGTGTTCAGACAGGACCCGCCAACACATTCCCCGACGCAGGTGGGATCGTCCATGGGACAGGGTATTCGGCACTTGTTGAACCGGTATTCTCCTGCAAATACCGACGGTGGCAGCACGGGGTCCACCGTGGAGGACTCTTCGGCTACCTTCACGCACCGGAACTGACTGTGGTGCGACATGCCCCGCCAAACGCTTCCGTTCACACAGGGCCAGGGTGCGTCTGCCCAGCCACACTCGCTGTCTTCCAGCGGCAGAGATACTTCGCACAGCCCGTGGGCGGGAGGGGGTCCCGGCAAGGGGAGAGAGTCCGTTGGCGGTGGGGGTATCGGGCATCCGCCCGAAGCCGCATCACATGACCAGCGAGCGAAATCGAGGCCGAATTCGGGACCGTTGGGCCCATCGGCAGGGTTGTAGGCCACGTCTCGGCTGCGGGTGCACTGTCTCCAGTACGGACCGTCGCCGTCAAGGTAGGTCAGGGGGAAGTCGTTGGCGCAGCGGTTCCGCTCCTGAATCACGTAGCGGCCGGTTCCGGGGGCGAGGTTTGCCTGCCACCAACCGGTGTCCAGCTCGACGTAATAGGAGAAGTTCGCAAGGATGTACTCTTCGACCGTGAGTTCATTCTGAGGCATCCCGTGCCATTCCGAGATATCGGAGATGTCGTTGTGGTTGTAGTCGCCCTTCTCGGTGCAGGCCTTGGTCAGGCCGTTGACCTCGGAGGCCAGCAAACGTCGCCCCTGGCCACCCTGAGAGTAGGCGGGCACGTCGGTTTCCAACGCCGAGTCCATCTCAGCCTGTTTGTCGTTTCGAACGCTCTCGTATAGAGGCAGGATCCGCTTGTCCAGGCAGGCTCCCTGGTCAAGGCGACGAAGAGTCGGGGCCTCCATACACAGCAGGATCTCCAGCTCTTGCTGGTACTCGTTGCGCAAGGCGAACCGGTCGATGGTGTTCAGGCGGCAGCGTGCGTTTTCGCGGAGGGAGATGTCAGAGGACGCAATGGAGCTTCGGGCGCTGCTTCGCACCCAGCCATCGGCATCGGCGTCACAGGGGACGCCGGCGCGCGGCGCATCGTCCCAGAAGTACCCCGGTTCGGTCTCGCAGATGCACACCTTGCTTCCTGCCAGGGTGTAGGGCCAGATTCGGCCGGTCTCGCCCAGGTCGGCGTCGTTGCAGTCCACGCCACAGGCAACGCACTTGCCGCCGTCCATGTCGCTCCATGCCTCGTTTTGATCCTGGCAGGGATCCGCAAAACACTCGGCGTGGTCCTGGGGATTCTTCTGGATGCAGAACATGTCGGCGGGGCAGGTTGTCTCCTGGCAGGTGCGAGGCGGTGCGCAGACGTTGGCCTGCGTCGCCGAAGGAAGCATTCCGTCGATACAGCCGCCGCAGAACTCAAAGGGGGCGCTGCCCAGACAGGTCAGGTTCTTCACGGCGCATCCCAACTCCTCGCAGGTGGCCGAGGGAATGCACTCTCCGAATTCGTTCGGGGCATATCCTTCCAGGCAGTCGCCGCACTGGGCGTTATCCACCAACTCAATGCAGAGGCGGTTGGCCGTATTGCACTGCACCAGAATGCTGGACAACTCGTCGGGTTGGCAATTGGGGGGCGGAAGGGGGACGCAGGTGCCAGTTTCGAGAGGATCCTCCCGGAATCCTGAAAGGCAGTTGCCGCAGGCGCCGTCGGCCATCGGCGTTTCGTCGATACAGATGCGATTCTGGATGGCGCAGTCGAGGCTTTCACAGGTGGCCACGGGGCGACAGTCGGCCAGGGAGCCCGCTTCGTCGATGTAGCCCCCCAGGCAGTCGCCGCATTGGGCGGTTGACTCGCTGGCCACGCACTCTCGGTGCTTGGCTTCGCACTCGGCCGCCAGGCTGCCGGGCTTTCCCGGAGTGCAGTTGGGCAGGATGACGGGGTCGCAGGTACCCTCGTTGGACCAGACGAAGCCCTCGTCGCAGCTTTGCAGGCAGGTTGCGTCCTGTCCTGCCTTCTCTTCGCAGGACTGGTGCAGGACGCAGCCAAGTTCCTGGCAGGTCACGGCGGCGCGGCAGGCATCGGACTCGGCGTCGCACACCAGATTGTTCGTACACTGCCCCTCGACGCACGGGCAGTCGACGATGTCGTTGGTGCACGGGGCGCACTGGCCATTTCCAAAGCAACGAAGGTCGCCCTCGCAGAGCTTGTCGGCCAGACAGGGGCATCCGTCGGTGCCGGCAGGGCACGGGTCGGGGGCGCACACATCGGATTGGCAAAGCAATCCGTCGTCGCACAGTCCCTCGGAGCCGCAGGGGCAGTTGGTCGATCCGTACGGGCACTCCTCGCAGACACCCAGGCCGTTGCACCGGCCGCCCGGATCGCAGGTGGCGTTGTCAAAGCAAACGCAGGCCAGAGCCCCACGTTGGCAGTCCACGCACTCGCCGGCCATGCATTGACCTTCGCTGCACTTGTCGCCCTCCTGGCAGGGGCACCCCAGAGTGCCGGAGAGACACTCGGCGGGTGCGCAAAGGCCGTCGACGCAGGTGGCGCCTGGGCCGAAGTCTGCCTCACACTGCACCGCTGCCTGGCATGAAGTGCAGAGGCTTCCAGCGCAGATCATTCCGGGCTCGGGACAATCGGCCGCGCTGGTGCACGGAGCCCCTGCGGGGTCGGTGGCGCTGCCACAGGAAGCAGAGAGCAGCAGCGCTACCCCCAGGGTGAGCCGTAACGCTCCGCTCTGATTTCCAAAGTGATAGGTCATGGCGTCTTCCCCTACTAGAATGCCGTGAAATCACGGTAATAGATATATAGACGGATATCCGTTAGAGAGTTGAGATCCATATCTTGATTCTCCATCTCGTCACGTTGATTGATGTATAGTTCCCATCCGGTGTTAACGAAGGGGCGCTCACGAAGGCGAACCGATTGGTAGACGTCGGTTACGAAGACTCGGTTGCCGTTGAAGAACGGGTTGACGATGCTGGTCCGTTCGGGGAACCGGTAGTAGAGACTCTCATCGTTGAGGCCGTGGACCACGCTGGTGCCTCCCTGGCGGATGTAGAGGCGGCCCAGGGTGTCACCCACGTCGGAACCAATAATCTCGGCTTCGAGGTACTTAATCTTGTGGATGCGGGTCAGGGGGCTCAGCTCCTCGAAGTCGGTGGAGAAGGGGATGCGGATATACCCGTTTTCGTCCAGCATGCCCGCATCGGTCAGTCGTTGCCGCATGAGTTCGATTCGCTCGGACTGGGTGAGGGCTTTTCCGGCATCGTCCATCGTTGGGATACGGAAGATGTCGTCGCGAAGGGACAGGATGGTCACTCGCATGTCCGGCCATCCGAAGGTTTCCTCGAACTCCCAGTAGGCGTTTTCAAGTTCGATAACATAGTTTTCAAGGTTATAATCGCCAAACTGGACCATGCGGATTAGGAATAGCTTATCACGAGCGGCATAGGTGGTTCCCGTGTAGTATTCATACATGAGAGTAAGGCGGTAGACCTCCCGCAGGGCATCATCGAAGGATGCGTCAGCGTTGACGATGGCGTCGTTCCGGTAGATGCGCACGTTGGGATCGTTCTTGGCGGTGGCGACGTTGATAGCAAGCTGCTGGGCCTCGGCCAGCTCCTGTTCGATTCTCTTTGCCTTGTTCTGTTGCTGCTGAATCTCGGACAGCATGAGCTGGATCTGGTGGGTGGCCTTCAGGGCGTCCAATTGCAGTTGCCGGGTTTGGAGCAACAGCGTGGCGGTTCGGGCATTGGAGTCGATCATGGCCTGGTCGCACTGCTTCTCGGTCTGCCATTTTGCCGTCTTCAGGTTGATGCTGGCGATGTCGTGCTGCAAGGAGGTGCTTGCGGCTTCCATGCCGATGGCGACCAGATTGGCCGGAATGGCGGCAGCGACATAGGCCCCGCCCACGACGGCTCCAGCCAGACCCTGGGCAGCAAATCCAAGGGTCGAAGAGTAGACGCCCAGCATGCGGTCGAGTGTACCAACGGAGTAGTGCATCCAGTTAATCGCATTCTGTAGGTTCTCTGACTTCTCACCCTGTGTATACACGTAGTCGGCGATATCTAGTATCAGTCCGCACTGAGCTTCCACCCGTGACTTCTCGATGGCCACCTCATCCAGTATCGACTGTTCGCCGACGATGACCTTTTTCATGTCCAGGGTCGCTTGCTCGTACCCGACCCGCGCCTCGTAGATACTCCCATTGCCCATCTGGCCACAAGGGTCGCCGAAACTTCGGGCCGTAGGATCGAGGTAAGCATAACGTTCCGTGGCTGGATAGATCTTGCCATCGGGACCCTCGAAGGTGCCGCAAATCTCGCCCAGTTGGGCTTCGTAGTTCATGCGCAAGGTGACCAGTTCGGATTGGAACGCCTCGGTATCGGTTTCGAACGCCACATTTCGGTTGATGGCCAGGTCTTCCCGGTATTTGGCGATGTCGACCTTTTGCTGCACACGTTTGCGGATGACTTCGAAGCCATTGTCCTCGTACTGGTTGAGGGTCGGGAACGGGATGTAGTCGGCCTGGAAGCCAAAGAAGTTGACCTGGTCGGTGATGGCTGCGTAGGCGTTTCGCATGTCAAGCATGGCCATGCGGTAGCGCTTTTGGGCTTGGTCCAGGACCAGGGCAACCTGGGGGCGGTCCTGGGGCTTGAGGGTGTCGGTGACCCGCATCATGAGTTGGGATAGCAGAATGGACTCGATGTAGGTGGCGATGTAGGCGCGTCGAATTACGTGGCGAGCCAGGTCGGGGCGGTTGAAGTTCTGGTAGCGTTTGGCCACCTCACTCCAAGTCCTGGACTTCTGGGTAGCGGCTCGGGTCAGTCGTTCCAGGTACCAGGTGACGGTGGCCTGAGTGATGAAGTTGCGTTCCGACGTAGCGGGCGTTTTGCCATAGACCAGGGATTCCCAGAACAGGGGAGAGAGCGAGTAGAAGCGGTCCAGGGCTTCCTGATAGTACTCCGCTGCCTTGTAGAGGTAGAGCATCTCCAGGCCAGCGGCGCCCGAGAGGTTGATTCCACCGGGTTCAAAAAGCGTTCCTTCGAAGGTGGCGCCCGAGACGCCGGCCAAATCAAAGCGGGAGGCAAGAGAGCGAGTGTAGGATTCGTCCCCCATCATGACCAGAAGCTCGGAGTAAAGGCGTTCGAACCCGTCGTGGGGCGTCGAGGTGGCAGGCATGCCGGGATGGCAGGCCTCGGCGTAGGAGAAATCGGTACACAAGTAGTCTTGGAGCTTCTTTTTCGTAGCGGCTCCGTCGGCGGCCACATCCACAAAGTGGTATCGCCATAAGTACAGAAGGCAGTCGGCCCGCTCCCGTGCTGCCTCCACCTCGGGCGGATCGTAGCAGTAGGGGATCTGGTTGGAATCGGGGATACAAATCTGGGGCGCAAAGCCCATGTTTGAGCCATCTCGGCCCCGGAATTGGGTTTTGTATCGGAAGGCCAGGTCGATGGAAGCGTAAAGCGGAGTCAAGACCGCCTCTTGCTCGGTACCGGCGAAGAAGGTCTTGCCGGTGCGCAAGTCGAGGCGATTCTCGTCGCAGTAGACCGCATTGGTATCGGTGCAGCGCCACATGGGCTTGTATTGCACGATGGGGTCTCCGGCGGTGAGCCAGTCATTGAGCTGCTGTTCGCAGCTTCCGTCTTGTTGGCAGGCCAGATCGGCTATGCCCTGCTGCGATATGGATGCCGCGTCCACCGAGAAGAAGATCACGTTGCTGCCGAAGGGGCAGGGAATTCGGTAGTCGCCGTCCGCCTCAACACGGGTACCACAATCGCCCAGATCGCTGCCGATGGGGCAAATAGAGGTGTCAGACTTGGGTCCGCCGTCGTCGCAGGAATCGTTGTTGGCGTAGGGGCTGGTGCCCGCTTTGCCGCACGAATTGTTGTTGGCAAGGGTACTCCAGGGTGCGGTAACGGCACCGGAACCGCCATCGAACAGGCCGTTGGCCAGGCAGAGATAGTGGACCGCCTCGGCACCGTTTGCAGCCAGCGTGTCGGGTGCTACACCTTGGGGCACGATGCCATCAATGAGGCCCACCGCCAGATCGCCGGCGTTCTCTGCCGTGACCGTGTCGTTCCCATAGCCCAGCACGGATTCCACCAGTTCCGGCTTGCACTGCACGTCCAGAAGTCCTTCGGGCTCCACTCGTTGGTCGTAGGGCACCGACCCCTCGAAGGTGTCCGGGACTTCGTTTCCGTTTTCGTCCTTCATATCCAGGTCCGCCGCTTGCCGGGCCAAAAGCATGAATCCGTAGGCAGCGAAGGTTCCCTGGTCGCCGGGAAGGAAGGACTCGTAGGTTTCACGGAAGATGAGGAAGAGATGGGTTTGGCTGACCAGGGCGCCGTCGACGATCTCAAAGGTGCGCCGCCGAGCACGTCCATCCGGGATGGGGTTGGCCGTGGCCAGAGAGAGGTTGGCGGCCAAGGTCTCCGGGGGAATCTCGACCCCGGCTCCCATGTTGACGGGAAGCCAGGAATCCCGGCACTCGTAGCGGTAGCGTTGGCTGGTCTCGGCGTCCAGTTCCGTGGCCCGCTGGAACCCGGGAACGACCCACGGGATTTGGGTGAGTTCGAATCCACCCTGGGTTTCAGCGCACCCGTTGTTGGACGAGTCGCTAACGTACCGACCGCCCAGGTCCACGTGGGCTTCGAGCTGGTCTACGAACACCAGACAGGCGCCCCCTGTTTCTTTTTGGCACGTGGCGGGATCGGCGCCCAGGGTCAGCGTTATGGCGGGGTTTCCCGGGTACTGAAGCGCCAGATCGGTGACGATACGCCCCGACATCTGTGTGGGTGCCAGCGTGGGATCAGGGGTGTAGAGGTCCATGGCAAAGGGCATTTCCACCACACCGCTTGGAACCGGTTTGGTGGCCAGGTCCGACGAGTACACAACGATGCCTTCGTCGTTGATGTCGTAGGGATAGCAGGCCCCATTCTGCTCCTGGCACGCCGAAATGACGCTGGGCCAGCGCCAGGATTCGGTTCGGGTGGCGATGGTCACGGCCAGGAATTCGTTCCACGAGATGTTGCCCGTGCGAAAGGCAAACCAGCGCTGGATGAACGCATTGTTGACCTTGTCTGCCAGGGTCTGGGATTTCTTGGTTTCGGGGGTGGCGGCCCAGGCAGCCAGTTCCTTGTCACCAAAGTTGGCGAAGTAATAGATGTTGCCACCCCATCGCCCTTCGGGTCGGTCCACGTAAGACAGGAATACCGTTTGTGCACCGTACTTGGGGTGCACGACTTCGATGCGACCGTCCCACTTCGAACTGGGGCCGCCCCCACCGTTTTCGATGTATACGTCGACGGTACCGCCTTGTCCTTCGACGTTGACGTCCACTTCCCCAGCCGCATCGAGTTCGCCAGCCAGGCCCAGGTCAAGCCAGTACAATGGGCAGTCCACCGCTGGATTGCAGTCCACGCCATCTCCCATCGGATCGTCGTAGTCTTGCTTGGTCCAGTCGTCGAAAAAGGCCCCGTGGCTTCGCTTGCGCACGGTGAACGTTTCCATGGTCGGGCCCAGGTTCGTGATAGTGATGACCGAGGAGGTCGCCACGTTGGAGAACTGAACGCCGTAGGTAGAGAGGGTAAACGTGCCCTCGGTACTGTTCTGGGGCATCCCGGCCGGTGCGGCTACCGAAAGGCATACGCCTTCGATGCCATCTTCGGAAACACACGAGAGGCCCGAGCCGCACGGGTCGCCCGAGACGACGCAGGGCACCCGGCACACGTGTTTATAGCAGGTCCGCGCCTCATCGCAGCCGGCATCGCTTTCGCAGTTGGAATAACACTTGCCGTACAAGCAGGTCTGGAATCCGGGGCAGTCGCCTTCCGTGGTGCAGGTCGGCTTGGTTTGGCCGGCTACCAGGCAGGTACCATCGACGCAGGTAAGATTCCCGACACAACCGCTCATGAGCCCGTCGGCCGGGCACGCTTTGAATGCACCCCCCGGCAGCACAAGGTCGGATGAACAGGGCGTATAACACTTGGGGGCGTCGGGGGGCGTGTCGCCCAGGTCGTCGGGATTCTGGCAGAGCCCGTCCCAGCAAATCAGACTGACCTGGCAGGCGCCCCCGGCCTTGCAGGAGCATTCCAAGGTTCCCAGGGCGCAGGGAGTGCAGGTGCCTTCTTGGCAGCGGAACCCTTCGGCGCAGGTGCCGCTTTCGTAGCATGGCCCGCCAAGCAGACCCGTGGTGTCGATGCACACCGAGGCCTCGTGGCAGGTGAGACCCGGCTGGCAGCTAGCGCCCGAGCAGGAGCAGCCCAGGGCGCCGGGTACGCAGTCCAGGGACTTGCAGATTCCGTCGGCACATCCGGTGCCCTCCTGGCAAACGCCAGCCTTACAAGCGCAGCCCACGCTGCCCGCCGGGCAGGCGCCGCTAGAGCAAATGCCGTCCATGCATTCAAGCTCTCCGCCCAGCGAGTTGACCCCGCAGAGGCTTCCGTTCTTGCATGCGCAGCCCTCGGCCCCAGGGATGCACCCAGTCGATTCATCTCGGCAAATCGTGGTGTCGCAGCTCAGTCCCGGGTCGCA